>CP124755.1:2965000-3117500 GCA_029972135.1 Candidatus Thiocaldithrix dubininis
GTGTGATCGATCGCCCAAAAGGTTATTTCCCTGTTCCTGCATTAAAATTCGTGCGCGGCGAATTCTTAGATATGATGCGTGATTTATTACTCTCACAAACCGCCAAAGAACGCGGCTTATATAATTCTGCTTATATGGAAAAGGTTTTAGCCAAACCAGAGGAGCATTTGACACGGATTAAGGGGAGTAAATTGTGGCATATGGCATTGCTGGAGATGTGGTTATACTCCAACAACATATAAACCCATAGAAATATAAATTTAAATATCAGGATGTTCTATTATTAGCACTTCCTTGAGCTTCGCTGGAAATAATACTTATTGACATCTCATGTTGTAAGGCTCCTTCAATTTGTTGTTTTATTTCCCCCAATCTCATTTTCTTTAATTTTGCGCTACCCATAGCGAATCTACTTTTAGCTAAACTAATCAAAACGGACTTGGTTTGATCTTTATTTATAAATAACTTTACATCCTCAAGGCTCATGTTTTTAAACTGCTCATCGACAATTACTAGTGCTTTAGCCTGCCTAACAGAAGTTTTGTTTTCAATACTAAGCGCTACTTTTTTTAAAGCTGCTGACAAGTCTGGATTTCCATAGCTAGGAGAACTAAGACTATCAGCAAGTTTGTTTAAAAATAATATAATTTCTTTATTTGAAATAACATTTGAATATGTTTTTAGGTCACTCATAAAACATCAACTCTAGCTTTTAAAGCTTGCGTGACTTGCTCATAATAGACATTTATACCTCTATCTCCTATGTTTTGTGTATATGATCGATCATAAACAGGAACACCATCGTCTAAGGCTTGGGACACTCCCGTACCTTGTACTATATAAGGTTCAATTAACATATTTCCCCATGTTCTCTTAATAGAATCCAAATGGCGCGTATGATCATCTGTATAACCAGAAGCTGCACGTCCATTAGTTTGAATCCTAGTAATAACTAATCCAACTAATTGAGTATTAGAAACAAAAATAGACCTTGATGCTCCAAAAGGTGCAAGAGCATTTAGTCTACGATCAATCCCATTACTAATCATTCTCACAAGATGCGGAGCACCGCGTTCCATTACTGCCTCAGGAACTATAGGTATAATATAGCCATGACTAGCAGCAATAGCATTTTGGGAAACAATTTTTGTCGCCGGAGGACAATCAAATATTATATAGTCATAAAGATGATCTACATTAGTTTGCTCTAACCACTTACAAAGTAATGTTCTTTTTTCCCATTCAGATTGAATTGCGTTACCTAAGTGTGATGCTGTTAACTCAATTTCAATATCATCTAGTTCCAAACTTGATGGGACAATATCAAGCGTAGCATAGTAGTTGGCAATGTATGGATTTTTTATAGCTTGATGCTCAATTATACTAGCATTTGGTGTTTGGTAGCCTTGAACATGGAAAGGTTTAAAAATTTCGTTTACTGTTTTTCCCTGATTAACGCACCTTTGCCAAACAGTAGCACCTAAACTGACAATAGACAGACTACTTTGGTGATCCATATCCATCAAAAGCACTCTAGCATTGTGAAAACGAGCTAGACCAGCAGCAAATTGAAACGACAAAGTTGTTTTACCTATCCCACCCTTAAAATTAATGATACTTATTCTTTTTGCCATAAAACTTACTCCTGTAACAACACATACCAAATAATAAATTAACTCCACATAAATATAAATTAGAAAGTTATCCGCCCCCTACGCAAGCCACTTTTTTAGAAAAATATTAAAAACTTACAATCCTTAGGTAAACATACTAAGCACACGCATGCATTACGGTGGTTAAAGATACCTGTCGTAATAGTGCCAACTTTGACAAACTTCGCATGCGTACTACATTGAGCTGCTCCATTTGCTCAATTAGATTCAATAACTCTTGATGCTCTAATTCAGTCAAGGTTTCGTCATAACGTTTCTGATCAAGCTCTACAAAACGCGCTTGATCTTGTGCAGCAAGACCTTGATTAATCTGTGTTAATAATTGAGCTTCTTGCTCTGAAACACTAGGTGCTTTGAGCTTGGCACGTATAGCTAACACTTTAGCGACAAACTGATCTAAATCTGTTTCGGGTAAATTAGCCACACTACTGAGCAACTGATCAGTCGAAACTTGTGATGTGATTTGTATGGTCGTCATAGATTTGACCTCCTGATTAACTTATTTAAACTAAAATTGCGCCTGCTGCTAATTCACACTTTTAAACCCACATCTAAACACATCTAAACATGAATAGCTTCTTCGCCCAAGCTTGCTAAAAAACGAGCTAACGCAGGTGGTAACTGTGCATCAACAAGAAATTTCATTAGGCAGCTCGCAGGATGGGATGGTCTGATTGACGAGCGGCGTATAGCAAAACTGCTCTGATATCGTCCGTTTCTAGATAAGGATAATCATCCAGAATTTCATCGGGTAACATACCTTCAGCTAACATACCCAATACATCACTCACCCGTATCCGCATACCGCGAATACAAGGACGATTACCGCATTTACCCGTTTCTACGGTAATTCTGCTTAATAAGTCGTTCTGCATCTATCTACCCTCATATTGTTGTATATCTTTTATTAAGCTATATCCAAGGATTGACTAAATCTAAACGACCAAGAGCTTCAAAATCTGTAATATTTCTGGTAACCAGTACTGCCTTATTTGCCTGAGCGATGGCGGCAATTAACATATCTTCAGTAGACATAGGTCGACCTGCTGTTTTTGCCCCTTGGACAATATCCACATAAGCATTAGCAGCCTGACATTCATAGGCTAAACAACGCTTATCAAAAAACTCGAAAAGAATTTTGGCAGAGTCTAAAAGCTGTTGTTTACGTTTACCTATGGGTAATTTAGCAATACCCCATTCAATTTCAGCTTTACTGACTACACAATAAAACAAGTTACTGTCTAATTGCTGATCTAGCCAAGTTAATACATTGCTGTTGGCCTGTGCCTTCATAAGTTCTGAAAGCACATTGGTATCCAGTAAAAACATCTTTATTCTTCACTAAAGTCTGGTGGCGGACGCGGCATGGAGCGCGCTGGCAGTTCTAAATCCCAACCATCACTAACTGCTAATATCTTTTGCCGAACACGAGTGCCAAAGCCTTTCTGCACTTTTTGTGGGAAGAGTACCTGTTGCAAGATACGCCTTACTTCTTCCTCCATAGACAAACCTTGTTGTGCAGCCCGCACACGTAACGCTGCCTTAAGCGAATCGTCTAAATTACGAATGGTTAGTACTGCCATAGCTTAACCTCTAAAATCATTAGAATTCATTGTAGTCAATGACAGCATTGAAGGCAAATTAACTAGGCATATGTGCTAATCAAACCCCATTCCAAAAAGTATTCACGCTGTTTTGCCAGACTTGTGGCAATAATGTTTCTAAATCCATGCGTTTGACCTTGGCGACTTGTTCGGCAATAAACGGTAAATATTTGGGTTCATTTTTATGCCCACGATACGGAATCGGGGTTAAAAACGGTGCATCGGTTTCCAAGAGAATTTGTTCGATAGGCGTTAACGCAATAATCTCACGCACATTATCGGCGGGTTTAAAGGTGCTAATGCCGTTGAAGCCTAAGCAGAAGCCTTCACTTAAACAGTATTCGGCTAACGCTTTGCCGGAAGTAAAACTGTGAATCACGCCGCGTTTTGGCATGTGCGGTAAGTAGTTTTTGAGAATGGCTTGCGTGTCTTCGTCGGCTTCCCGCGTATGCACCACAATCGGCAAGTTTAGCTCAATGGCGATTTGTAATTGCTGTTCAAATACCTTGCGTTGCACGGCACGGTCGGAATGATCGTAATGGTAATCCAAGCCGATTTCGCCAATCGCTAGTATCTTGTCATGCGAGGCGTTGGCGCGAATCTGTGCATCGGTTTCTGCCGTGTAATCTTTCGCATCGTGCGGGTGTACGCCTTGCGTGCCCCAGACTTGGCTATGGCTTTGCGCTAACTGCATAACGGTTTGCAGATTGTCTGGCGAGACCGCAATGGTCAGAATGCGTTCAATATTCACGGCTTGCGCGGCATCTAAAACCTGTTGTAAGGCTTGCCCTTTTAAATAATCTAAATGGCAGTGGGTTTCGATAATCGGATGTTTAAACACTGGAATGGGGAATTTCTGTGACATACGCTAAAACTAAATCTTCTGGATGAATAGTGAAATATAAGTTGGCTTTAAACAGTGGCAGGTTCAGCTAATTTACGTTGCACGCTAATCGCAAAATCGACCGTTACCGCCAGTTGGTTTAATTGCTGACAATAAGCCTGTTTTTCGGCACTCGCTGACCAGTAATACGGGGTCATATGCAATAAGGCGGCAATGCTAGCTTGATCGGGTAACTGTAAGGCGTATTTTACCTGAATATCCGGCAAAACTTGCATTCCAGCTAATGGGCTTAAGGTTTCGACACTATGCGGTTTCGCTTGGTCATAAATCAATTGGCGTAATTCATATAAATGCTGCGCGGCGGGATACGCCCATAAATATAAGCCATTGGGTTTTAAAACACGCTGGATTTCAGATTCCGACGCGGGCGCGAACACGCGAATTAATACATCTACGGAATTATCTGCTAAGGGCAAATCAAAGCTAGAGGCGACCGCAAAACTCAAGGCTTTATATTGCTTCGCAGCCATTTTCATTGCGGTTTTAGCAATATCTGAACCTACATAGCGATGCTGATGGCCTAATTGCTGTGCAATGTAATTTAAGTAATAACCTTCACCACAACCCGCATCATATAACGTTAAGCGTTGATTTGGTTCACAGTAATTTTGCAGGGTTTGCACTAAAGCGGCGGCTAACGGTGCGTAATAACCTCGTTCTAGGAAATAACGGCGACTGGCTAACATGGCTTTGTTATCGCCGGGGTCGGCTGAATGTTTGCGCTGCACGGGCAATAAGTTTACATAGCCCTCTTTGGCTAAATCAAAACTATGCCGATTTACGCAGCTTAAACTTGCACCTTGGGGATTAAGCACTTGCTGACACAGCGGACAGCGCCATAACGTTGCAACCATACTGCACCTATCAAAACGAAGCGGGCTAGTATAGCGAATCTAAAGGTAAGAATGCGCTTAAGCTTTCACCCACTGCAATAACCATAGATTAATCTCATTCAGACGCTTGGTATAAACCAATGCCAACAAGCCGCCTATATTGAACGCGACCATTAACCAAAAGGCGATTTGAAAACGTGTTTTGACGGTTTTGTGATGCAAACGCGTTTGAGCAATCAAAGCCCCCGGCCAACCGCATAATAAAGCGACTTGTTGTAACGTTTGTTCGGAAATACGCCATTGCCCTCGTTGCGCCGCCTTTTTATCATACGCATACAAGCTATATGCCACGCCGCTCATTGCTAAATATAATAGCAAGACAAAATCCGGCACTTTTTGTAAGAGCGCTGCAATCGTCAGTAATAATAAAGCGCTGATACCTAAACCAATCCGCCACTGACCTTGCTGATTTTTTTTTGTGCGCTTAGACGCTGTGTTTGAGTAATGCATGGGGTAAGTTCCGTTTATTAATATTGTTGTGCAACAAAGTAGTTTAAGCCCCGCGATTTAACCTACTCTTAATCGTTAAACTCCGTAATTCACACAGTATTTTACGTTATGCTAAGGGTTTTGTAGATTTACCGATTGGGCTAGACAATGAAATACGATAACGCGACTTATATTGCACAAACCCGCTGCTGGTTGGAAAACGTGGTGTTGAAACATAATTTATGTCCGTTTGCGCATAAACCGTTTAACGCGGGGCAAATTCGTTTAACCGTAACCGATTCCGCCCGCCCTGAATTTTTGCTCGAAGATTTACAACAGGAATTAGAGTTATTGCGTAGTACACCCGCCGAGCAAATCGAAACCACCTTGCTGATTCATCCCAATACTTTGGAAGATTTCTTAGATTACAATGACTTCTTAGATGTAGTCGAACATTTACTTAGCGAAGAAGGTTATGAAGGTGAATTCCAAGTTGCCAGCTTCCACCCAGAGTATCAATTTGCTGATACAGAAGCAGATGATGCAGAAAATTACACCAATCGTTCCCCTTGGCCGATGCTGCATTTAATCCGTGAAGCCAGCCTTGAACAGGCGATTGCGCACTATCCCGATGTGGATAATATTCCCGAACGTAATATTCAAACCATGAATAAACTGGGTACAGCACAGCATCAAAGCGTCTTGGCGCAGTGTTTAGCGCAGCGAGCCAGCCGTTAATGAATCCGAATACCAACAACCACACACACCGTATAACCCAAGAATTACCCTTAGTCGCATTGTTTATTTTGGCGATTTGGGGCGTCTTCTTTATCGACCGCGTATTCCCGTTAGAACAATTCGGTTTAATTCCGCGCCAACTCAGCGGCTTAACGGGCATTTTCACCATGCCGTTTTTACACGCCAACTTACAGCACATTATGAATAACACCGTGCCCTTAACCGTGTTATTGCTGTTACTTGCGGGTTCACGCGCTGATTCCCGTCTGGTTGTACTCTTAATTATGGTGTTAGGCGGCTTATTGCTCTGGCTATTCGGACGCAGCTATTCCCTGCACATTGGCGCAAGCGGTTTGGTGTTTGGCTTAGCTTCATTTCTGATGGTCTCCGGCTTATTAGAACGCCGTTTAGTGCCCATGCTGATTAGTGTATTGGTTGCGTTTCTGTATGGCACATCGTTACTAGCGGGTTTAGTCCCGTGGCAACCGGGCGTATCGTGGGATGGGCATTTATTTGGTGGAATTGCAGGCGCATTCGTTGCTTGGTTATTAGTGAAATATAAACAACAAACATAATGAGTTAATCAAAAAGACATGCCGAAGAAGGGAATCGAACCCCCGACCCACGCATTACGAATGCGTTGCTCTACCAACTGAGCTACTTCGGCATAGAAGAGAGTGTTAGTTATAGGCAAAAGTATAGCGATTTAAGCTAAATTCCAGATTAACGGTAAGCTCTTAACGCTAATAATTTAGCTTGCTCGTTATCTGTGTTGACTTCGCCTTCGCGAAAGGTTTTTAAGTCCGCAACTTCGGCTAATTTTAAAGCAGCATTATCAGAGTTAGCAAGTTCCGCACTCTTAACTTCAACCACCTCTAACTCAAGTTCTTGCTCTGCTTTCGTTGTAGGTGCGTTGGCGGCTTCTACAGGCAAACGTTCGGTTAAATTTGCCGTAACGCCTTGTACTGCTTGTTGCAAAGTACTTAACACATTACGCGCTTGTTCCACGCCTTTGTGTAAATGGTCTGACATTTGATCGGTCAAATCTAAGTTTTTGCTTAATTGCGCCACATTAATTTTTTCAACTTCTTCAAAATGCTGGCGAATTTTGCGCTCTAATTCATCGCTTTGGGCTTCACGTAGACGCATTGTGCCTAAATGCTGTTGAGTTTCTGTTAGGCTGGCTTGTAATTCTTTACGAGCGCTATCTGTGCTATCCACCCAATTTTTCAGCACATCGCCCGCTTGACCTTCCATTGAAGCCATATCATCGCTGAAGCGTGCAAAAATCGCATCGGCATCTTGCTGATAACGTTTCATACGATCTAGTAAATGCGTGGATTCGACCAACATATCTTCTAAGCGCTCATGCACTTGTTTAGATAAACGGGAGTTGTCTTGCTGACTGCGTGCTTGTTCTTGGTGATAATCCAATAACTTGCGCGTAAAACCCTGCGCCATGCGTTCTTGTTCATGCAAGCGAGTTAAACTGTCATCCACTTGCCCAAGGCTTTCTTTCAGTTGTGAACGAATTTTGCGAACGCTGGAAACCGAATCGCCTAATTGCTCATCCCAATAGCCTTGTAAATGCGCTAGACGCTCGCCTAATTGCGTGGAAATATCGCGCATTTCTTTTTCAGCAATACTCACCCGTTCTAAAATCGCTTCGGCTTCGCTGGCTTTAACTTGGCTGCTTTGGTAAACCTCGCCTGCTTTATTCACATGCTGGCGTAATTGCTGAACAAGATTTTCCGCATCTTTTGCGCCTGCTTGGGTACTATCCAAGACATCTTGAATACGCTTTTGATTGATTTCAGCTTGTTTGCGCAAGTCATACAAACTGTCTTTATCTTGCTGATTACTTTGTGGATATAACAGCAAGAGCGCGCCGCCTGCTGCTAATAAGGCGATGAGGATAATGATCCAGTCTATATACCCCAACATAACTTACAACCCTTTATAGACATTACTATTTTTTATTCTGTTGTATGTAGCATAGCCTAAGCTTAACGCTCTGTATACAAACGAATAAATCCTCACCCTTTACCCAACCTATTATAAATTTGGATCAACTAATACGCGTCCTTGAATTTTACCCTCGATAATCGCTTGCGCAGCTTCCGGTACGGCAGCTAAAGCAATGACCTGACTTAATTCAGTATAGGCACTAGCAGGCAATTCGGCTGCTAAACGTTGCCAAGCTTGTTGCCGACGTGTAAAGGGACAGCTTACCGAATCAACACCTTGTAAACGAACATTGCGCAGGATAAACGGCATGACCGTGGTATCGAGTTTAAAACTATTCGCTAAGCCACAAGCCGCTACTGTGCCATTATACTGCATCTCGGCAAGTACTCGGCTTAAGATTGAACCACCCACCACATCGACCGCCCCTATCCATTGTTGGTTTTCTAAAGGGCGCGCAGCTTGTAACATGGCGTCACGCGTTAAGAATTCTTTTGCCCCCAAACTGCTTAAATATGCGTGTGTATCGGGACGACCTGTCACAGCAACGACGTGATAACCCAACTGAGCTAATAATAAAACCGTAATACTACCGACACCGCCTGCTGCACCTGTTACCACTACTTTCCCCGCATCAGGTTGTACGCCACCGTCTTGTAATGCCATCACACATAACATAGCGGTTAAACCGGCCGTGCCAATAATCATAGCTTGTTGCGTGCTTAAACCGTTGGGTAACGATACTAACCAATCCGCTTTAACCCGGGCTTGTTGCGCATAACCACCCCAATAGCGTTCACCCACACCCCAACCTGTCACAATAACCTGATCACCAACTTTATAACGCGCATCATTAGATTCTAAAACCGAACCGGCTAAATCAATACCCGGCACCATGGGAAAATCTCGAATAATTTTGCCAGTGCCCGTTACAGCTAAACCGTCTTTGTAATTTAATGAAGAATAATCAACCGCAATTAACACATCACCCGCAGGCAAATCATCAGTTGTTAAGGCTTGAATGTGTGCTTGGGTTTTACCTTCAACTTGCGTTAATACTAATGCGTTAAACATAGAATTATTCCTGCGTTATTCCTTAGGTGATACGGCAGATTACAACATAAACCGATAACCCACACCCGTTTCTGTTAATAAATGCTTAGGCTGAGTAGGGTCGATTTCTAGTTTTTGGCGTAAACGTCCCACATAAATCCGTAAATAATGCCCGTCTTCTGCGTGCCCCCCGCCCCATACTTCTTTTAAGAGTTGGCGTTGGGTTAATACTTTGCCGGGTTGCGCTAAAAACACGGTTAATAAATGATATTCACGTGGCGTTAAATGCAAAGCTTCATCGGCGCGTACAATCGTGCGTTTAGCACGATCTACAATCACCTCACCAAATTGCACAATAGCCTCTGGTTCGCCCGTTTCGGTTTGGCGTTTTTCCCGGCGACGTTTTAAGGCGCGTACACGGGCTAATAATTCCGCTACGCCAAACGGTTTGGCTAAATAATCATCTGCACCTGCATCTAAGGCTTCTACCTTATCCGCTTCTAAACTACGAGCAGATAACACTAATACTGGAATATCTGACCAAGTACGCAATTGGCTAATAAATGATAAGCCATCACCATCCGGCAAACCTAAATCTAAGACCACCAAACTGGGTTTCTGTTCACCTACCATACTTAAACCACTGCTAAGCGTGGAAGTTTCTAAGACTTTGCAACCGTCCCCTTCCAACGCTAAGCGTAAGAAGTGCCGAATGCGTGGCTCGTCTTCCACAATTAAGATGGTATTGCTCATAATAATTCTTCCTCATCAACTTCCTCTTCCATAATGGGTGGAATACCTAGCGGTAAGGTAAAACGTGCGCAAATGCCGCCATCTACCCGTTGTTCTAATGTTAATTTGCCGTCATGCGCTTTTAAAATGGCGTCACAAATAGCCAAGCCCAAACCTGTGGCGGGGGTTTCGAGCATACCGGATTGCGTAACACTTTCTAAACTAGGCGCAAGTAATACATTACTAGGAAAACCCGCGCCTCGGTCACATACCGAAATAATCGCCATGCTGATATTACGCTCAGCATAAATATCAATGGGTGTGCCCGCTGGTGTATATTTAGCCGCATTTTCCAATAAGTTGCCGACCACCCGTTCCATTAAAATGGCATCAAATTCCAACATAGGAAAATCAGCGGGAATATGCACATGAATACTACGCTGCGCCAATGACACTTCTAATAACTTCAAGGCAGAACCGATCACTTCATCAATCGGTTGCCATTCTTTATGCAAGGTAAGCCGCCCCGCCGATAAACGCGCTAAATCCAGCAATTTGGTAACCATTTCTGCCAAACGTACCGATTGCTCGTGAATCGCTTCCACCATATCTTGCTGCATGAGTGATAAATTTTGATTTTGTGAATTGAGCGTATCGGTTAAACCGACTAAAGCGGTTAAGGGCGTGCGTAAATCGTGTGAGAGTGAAGATAAAATTGAGCTGCGTAAACGCTCTGATTCAATTTGCACCAGATTGGTTTGTGCCATATCCGCGTAATGTACCCGTTCCCGCGCAATATCCAGCAATGAACCGGCTGCACTGCTAAAGGGATAACGCGCTGCAACCTCTTCAACCTGCTTTAAGTCAACTGCACCTGCCAATTCCCGCGCCATTAAATATAACGATTGGGCTAAGGCTTCACTCTCTTGTAAAGCACGATTCTGATCCAGTAATTTAGCGGACATTTGCCCTGCCATAAATGCTACCACCAGCAATACCATCAGCATTAAAGGATTGCCCACATTAGCAGCATTGAGAGCTAACGGTGGCGGTACAAACAGCACATTAAACATTAAGGCGGATAACACGGCGGCTAATACGGACGGCCATTTACCCAACCATAAGGCGCATAAAAAGACGGCTAATAAATACAGCATAATGACGCTGGCAGAATCCAGCACATTGCCAAGTAAAAAGGCTAATAAGCTCACCAGTAGGGGAAAGAGGCTGGCAACTAAATAAGCAAGGTAGCCATCCGGTTTGGTGATGCGTAAGGCCGCTAATAAAAAACTAATTGCAGACATTGTTTCTATCACTCATTGAAGCTAAGCAAGTATAAGTGCAGAACCCGTGCTGTAGATAAGAAAAACCCCCGAACAAGCGGGGGTTCTTCAGTGTCGTAATGACTAGGAGTTAGTGAGCGTGTGCCGCTTCTGCACCGATACCGGTGTTTTGACGTACATACAATTCATCCCACAATTCTTCTGAACGACGGTCACGCGTGAACAGAGACAGTAAGATAGTCACTAAGAAACCTAATGGAATAGAAATCAAACCAGGGTTTTTCAGTAAGAACCAAGGTTTTTCTAAGCCCATCATACTGGTAGTTTGGCCTTCAAATTTTTTCAGGTCTTCTTCAGCTTTGGCTTTAGATTTTTCTAAACCTGCAATAGCTTTTTCTTTCGCAGCTTTTTCTTTCTCATCAGTGATAGAGGCTAAGTCTGCTTGAGCTTTTGCAATTTTTTCAGCAACGGGTGGAACAGCCGGTTTTTCAGCAGAAGCTTTCACTTCTTTCTTACAACCTTCCATTGCAAACAGTTCGCACATGAAGCCACCTTGTGCAGGCGCTGCTTCAACCGCAGGTTTCGCAGGTTCACCTTCCAATACTTTTTTCGCATCCGCAATGACGGCTTTCGGATAAGTCATGTTAGGTGACAACATTACCAACAAGATAGCAGAGGCAGCACCAACGAACATACCTGCTACTACACCGTAAGTATTGGTTTTTTTCCAGTACAGGGTTAAGAACACAGCCGGTAAGTTAGAAGAAGCAGCAACCGCAAAGGCAAGTGCAACTAAGTGCGCAACGTTTTGACCTTTAGCGGCAATACCAACATAGATCGCTAATGCACCGATAATCACAGTAGAAATACGGGCAGCCGTTACTTGCTCTTGTGCGCTAGCGTGGTTACCACGGATAACACCTACGTATAAGTCATGAGACATAGCAGAAGCAGAAGCTAATACTAAACCTGCAACCACTGCAACGATAGTAGCGAAGGCAACCGCAGCAACGAAGGCTAAGAATAAGTTACCCATTAATGACTCAGGACCGCCACCGACGAATTGCGCTAACAATGGAGCAGCCATGTTGCCGCCTTTGTCTAAGGCTAAGATTGCAGATGGACCAACATTGATTGCAGAACCCATGCCTAAGAAGATAGTCATGACATAGAAGCCACCGATAATAGCCATTGCCCAGATAACGGAAGTACGTGCATCTTGTGCAGTTGGAACGGTGAAGAAGCGCATTAAGATGTGAGGCATACCCGCAGTACCTAAGACTAACGCCATACCTAAGGAAATTTGGTCAATTGGGTTTTTCAGATATAAACCGGGTTCTAAGAAACGTTGACCTAATTCGGCTGGTGTCATGTTAGTTGCAGCGTCACCAATTAATTTAGCCACTTGCGCTTGAACTTTAGGGTCAGCTACTACTGCATCTAAGAAGCCGGGGAAAGAGAAGCCATATTGACCCCAAGTGAATAATACTAAGATAACCGAAGCAGTTACTAACAAGACGGCTTTAATGATTTGTACCCAAGTTGTGGCTTTCATACCACCGAATACAACATAAGTCAGCATTAAGATACCAACCACAATAACGGAAACTTCGTAATCAATACCCACTAAGGTTTTAACTAAGACGCCGCCGCCTACCATTTGCGCAGTTAAGTAGAAGGTAGAAACCGTTACAGTAGAAACCGCCGCAATAACTTTGGCAGCTTTAGGGTCATTACGAAAGGCTAATATGTCACCTAAGGTATATTTACCAATGTTACGGCAGGGTTCAGCAATCACTAACAATACCGTAATATAAGCTACTAACCAGCCTACAGAGTACATGAAACCATCGTAACCGTAGAGAGAGATCAGACCTGCAATCCCTAAGAAGGAAGCCGCAGATAAGTAGTCACCGGCAATCGCCCAGCCGTTTTGTACGCCTGTTACAGAACGACCCGCAGCATAGAAGTCTGCCGCAGAAGAGGTTTGTTTCGCTGCACGATAAGTTACATACATGGTCATGGAGATAATTGCCCCAAACACCAAGAATGTTAACCATTTGTATTTGTCATTAACTGCACCACCGTCCGCAGCCCAAGCGGCATCGCCGAGCATTAGCGTGGCAAGAATGGCTAGAGAGCTAGCCCATAACGTTTTCTTCATAGACTTGCTCCTACTTAGTTCAACAAGTGTGCATCACGTACGATTTCAGCAGACATTGCATCGAAATCACGGTTAGCACGACGCGCATAGATAGCGGCTATAGACCATGCTACTACGAACTCAGACAGTGCAAATAACAAACCTACGTTTACTGGACCCCAGACTTTAATTTTGAATAAGTCTTGGTAGTACGCAGCACCAATAGGTAGCATGAAGTAATAGATAATTGAAAAGATCATCAGACTCCACAAGAAGGTGGTTTTCTTCTTGTGTAATGCCTGGAAGCGCGGATCGTGGTCGATCGCAGCCCAGTTGACTGTCGTTGCCATTACATGACTCCTCCGTTTGAAAAAAAACTCCTCATACACACTACAACTGTGGTTTAGTGTTGGGTATTACACCCTTTGTTTAAGCTTTTTACTTATAATGTTAACAATCTACAAACTGTAGCTAATGAAAGTACCAAGTAATCAGCGTTTTGCCTAGCCCCAATTCCCTGATTAGCGCCAATCATGTCATCAGTTGTGTAAAAAAGCTGTAAACAATTCTATTTATTTCTACACTTTATCTGTCAGAACTTGACTCTTGCGAAGTAGCATTGGCTAATAACTTATCCGGCATTTTGCCAAATATTTGAGCAAGCAATAACTGCGACGTTTGGTGAATAAACGCTTTGCTTAAAGTACGCGGTGCGAATAGTACATTGTCGACAAAATCTTGATTAATAAACACAAGATCATCGGCTTTTGCGACAAACGCTGTGTTAATAGTAATTCGGGCAATACGCCCTAAATTGATACCCCGCCCGTCATCTAAAATTAATATGTGGGGACATAACTGGCGATAAGGGTCTGGTCGTGGAAAATCGACAATAGCTAAAAGGGTTAGGGCTTTATCGCTGAACCGCACGCCCGCGTTTATTTCCGTTGAATTGATTTCGACAATATATAAGGGTTGTCCAATTAATTGTCGTAAATGTTCAACCTGCTGGTAATAATCGGCGTGTGGCCATAATTCGGTTGTATTATGCATAAAATATGTCTAATTATCATTCAATCTGTAGTCAGGTTTACGTGCTACGATAAAGCTTTAATTTTTTAGCACCAAGAGGACAAGCATGTCCGTAACCGCCAATGTTATGATACAGGATGCACGTCTTGAACAGTTAACTCAATGGGTTCAGCATTTACCCGGTTGGGAAAAAGCCGTGTTGCGCCCTGCTTCAGCAGATGCCAGTTTTCGCCGTTATTTCCGGGCGCATACTAGCGAAGGTACGGCCATTTGCATGGATGCGCCGCCGGATAAAGAAGACATTCGTCCTTTCTTAGATATTACAGAACGCTTAGCCGCTACCGGTGTACATGTTCCCAAAATACTAGGAAAAAATCTATTTGATGGCTTCTTACTCCTTGAAGATTTAGGCAATACGCATTACTTAAGTCAGCTAAATCCGCAATCAGTACAAGATTTATACGCGGATGCCTTACATGCTTTGCTCAACATGCAGCAAGCCGACTGCAATTATTTACCAGCGTATAATGAACAACGCCTACGCGATGAAATGCGTTTAATGCCCGAATGGTTTTTAAAAACCCATTTAGGCTTAAGTGATACCGATATTCCTTGGGAATTGATAGACAGTACGTTTGAAGCTTTAGTTGAAGTTGCGATTGGGCAACCCGTCGCGTTTGTACATCGGGATTATCACTCTCGTAATTTAATGGTCACGCAGCCAGACAATCCGGGCATTATTGACTACCAAGACGCGGTTATTGGTCCTGCAACTTACGATTTAGTGTCGTTATTGCGCGACTGTTATATTGTTTGGCCACAAACGCGAGTTGAATGGTGGGTCGAGTGCTATCGTAAAGAAGCCATTGCAATGGGTATTATTCCTCCCGTAGACCAACACGATTTCTTACGTTGGTTCGATCTCATGGGCTTACAACGCCACCTCAAAGTCTTAGGTATCTTTGCACGCCTTAATCATCGCGATGGCAAAGCGGCTTATCTACAAGATTTACCATTAGTCTTAAGTTACGTCTTAACCATTGGCGCTAAACATTATGAAACCGCGCAATTAGTCGAGTGGATGCGTCAAGCCGGTATTCCACAGCGTATTGGTTTAGTTGATATTCCAGCCTAGGAAACAATATACATGAAAGCTATGATTCTAGCGGCGGGCTTAGGCACGCGTATGCGTCCTTTAACTGATCATACGCCAAAACCGTTATTAAACGCGGGTGGCAAACCGTTGATTGTTTGGCATATTGAAAAGTTAGCGGCCGCAGGCTTTCAAGATATTATTATCAATTTAGCATGGTTGGGTTGGCAAATACCCGAAGCCTTAGGCGACGGCGCACAATGGGGCGTACGCTTACATTATTCGGATGAACAACAAGAAGGCGCATTAGAAACGGCGGGCGGTATTATTAAAGCCTTACCGCTATTAGGAGCAGAACCTTTTTTAGTATTAAACGGTGATGTTTGGTGTGATTATCAACCTAGCCAATGGACACTTGCTGCCAATCAACTTGCACACTTAATTTTAGTCCCAAATCCTACCCATCATCCACAAGGTGATTTTGCATTATGGGATCAGCAAGTTTATAGCACAGGCGAACCTAGATTCACCTTTAGCGGCATTGGCTATTATCGACCTGAATTATTTGCAGGCTTAGCTTACGGTAAACGCCCGCTTGCGCCGTTACTACGCGAAGCAATGTCGCACCATCAGGTTAGTGGCGAAATATTCACGGGCGACTGGCGCGACATTGGCACGCCAGAACGTTTACAAGAATTAGATAGCCAGCTCGCACGCTTGCCAAATTAAGCTCTTAATTGGGATGCACATATTCGTATGGATCATCCCGATAGCCGTTTTCGACACCTTTAATCGCAATGGCAACAGCATCATGCGCATGCAAGCTTTCCATATGATTGACGCGCACCCAAAAATCCGCCACCTCATCTGCTTCAGATAGCGACTGTTTTAAACGACGCGCAGCATCTTCACAGAACATTAGGTTTGCTGCATTTAAACGCGCAAATTCTTGCTCATCTTCACGCTTTACAGTTGCTTGCACAGGAGTTTTTAAAGCGCTTTCTACTTGATCAATTAAGGCTGTAATGGGAAAACTATTACCACTGACATTCGCTAATTTAACGCGAATTTGCGCAATACTTCGCTGACTGTGCGGTGTGGCGCGAATGCCTTGGGTCGTACCTAACCAATCGTAAACCGCTTGCGAGTCCACTAATTGCGTTTCTGACCCAAAGGTTTCTTTAAATCCTTCTTGAATCAATTGCCGGGCTAAGGCAGCAGAACAGGGACAAGTCGAGGAATATGGCACTTCCAGCATTAATTCATAATCAATTTGACCTTGCTTTAAGGTAGCCGCTACGCGTACTGGATAATTTTTCCAACCGCTATTCGCACTTAATAAAGAATTACGGCGTTCATAATAATCAAACCGGCATTCTAGATAAGCAGCATTACTGAGTTCACCGTGTGATTCGACAAATTGTGTAATCGTATGGCGAATCGTATCAGGTGATAAATTATGCATTGCCAGACTATTGTCTAAGGCCAAATATAAGCGCGACATGTGAATCCCTTTACTGGTCGGGTCAATTAAATTCACATAAGCCTGCACTCGCGCTAAGACTTGCGCCTGTTCCCCTGTTGGATTCGCCACGAAAATTGGTAACTCGATTTGACTCATGCCTACCCAATTCAGCGTACCTTGGGGAGCGGATAACGGTTGATTAGCCACATCCGGCATAACTGCACAGGGCAGCGCTTGACAGGCATTTATTGCACTCATGGGTGATCCTCTAACAATCGGAGCTATGGAAATAGATTGGGGTCAACGTAACAAAACTCAAACCATAGCCGCAAGTTACCCGATTTATCGACCGACTTTAAGTCTCGGTGGTAGAAATTATAAAATTTTACGCTGTATGTAAAAATAACCTAATAATGCGTGATAGATGGGCCACACCATAATACTGCTCAACAAGGGTTGCCAATACACTAAGCCGCCTAAACGATTACCTGTAAAACCTTGAATCCACAAGTTAATCAGCATATAAAGCCCGACCGAAACAACTAACAAAGCAATTTGTTGTAAGAAGGATTCGGGACTCATGCGAAAACTTAGACGTACCGCCACATATGCCACCACAATAAAGCCTAATGCATGCTGCCCTAAAATAGAGCCGTATAAGGTGTCAATAATTAAACCTGTAACAAACGCTAAACCTAAGCTCAGGCGATCTTGAATAATCAATGCCCAATGTACCAAGGTTAAGGCAATCCATTCCGGTCGCCATAATGACCAATAATCACCCAATGGAATTAAGGTCAATAGCATGGCAATAATTAAGGTGACCAGTACCGCACCCGGAAAACGAGGGTCTTTATTTAACATTTAGTGACCCCCTGCGGGCTTAGTATTATTACGACGCGCATGCCGAGGCTCAGGCTCGTGATGCTCTTTTTTATCATCTTTTTTAGCGTTGACGTCTTTAATAGTGGGTTCTGGTTTAACGCGTGCTTCCGCAGGTGCTGGACTGGGAGGCGGTGCACCCGGTTTGCGCCAAACTAATAAAACTTCCCGAGTGGCTTCATAATTTGTTAACGGTTGCGCCTTAACCGTGGCAAAGGAATCACCTTGTTTAAACTCAACCCCTTGCGGAATAACTTGTGCTACTGGAAAATCAGCCGGAAAAATGCCCCCTAAACCGGAAGACACAAAAATATCGCCTTCGCGCACTTTGGTATTTGCCGGAAGGTTTTTAATTTCTAAGACACCCCCCCGTCCTGTTCCGCTGGCTAAGGCACGCTCACCATCACGCTGATTACGCACAGGAATCGTATGCCCCCGATCCACCAACTGCATAACCGTTGCACTTAATGGGGTTACCGCAATAACTTGCCCGTAAATATTACCGCCTGCCAACACTACTTGCCCTTCAAACACGCCGTCGTTTGCGCCTTTATTAATCGTTACCACGCCGCGAATGCGATCATTGGCCGCTTCTAAGGTCTCGGCCATCACAAAGTCATATTCTTCATGCGGTGCTGATTTTAAAAGATTATGTAAACGCTGGTTTTCTTGTTGTAAGGAGCTAAGTGATTGCTGTTGAGCCTCATAATATTGCACGCGACTTTTTAGAGCGCTATTTTCCATTGCAAGTGTAGTTTGCGCGGTAAAATAACCTGCCGTGCGGTTATAGAAACGGTGAGGTGAATCCACGCTAACTAATAACGGATACGCTGCAATTGAAGATAAGGTACGCACAGGCACTAAGACAGTAGGATCACGATAATCCACTGCCATTAGGCTTAAAGCGCCCAGCACCAATAGCATAAACCGAAAGGAATAGCCCGGCGTGGAGTGATAATTTATGTCGTTAATAATAGCCTCCGCTGCCAACTGGCATCCCCTATTCTCAGTCAGTTGCTAGGAAATTAACGCCTTCTTCTTCCATGATTTCAAGAATCTTACCGCCACCGCGTGCCACACAAGTTAACGGATCATCGGCAATCACAACCGGAATACCTGTCTCTTCCATCAGTAAGCGGTCAAAGTCACGCAATAGTGCGCCACCTCCGGTTAAGACAATGCCACGATCCGCTACGTCAGCCGCTAATTCGGGTGGTGTTTGTTCTAAGGCGGTTTTAACAGCGCTTACAATGCCAAATAACGGCTCTTGTAACGCTTCTAAGATCTCATTAGAGGTTAAGGTAAAGCCACGCGGTACACCTTCAGATAAGTTACGCCCTTTGACCTCTACTTCTAGTAATTCTTTACCCGGATAAGCTGAACCAATTTCAAACTTAATCCGTTCTGCGGTCGCTTCACCAATTAACATACCGTAGTTACGACGCACATAACTGATAATCGCGTCATCTAAACGGTCACCACCAATCCGCACGGAAGCAGAGTAGACAATGCCACGCAATGACATAATGGCTACTTCAGACGTACCACCGCCGATATCCAGTACCATTGAACCGACTGCTTCATCAACAGGAATACCTGCACCAATCGCTGCGGCCATGGGTTCTTCAATCAAATACACTTTACGTGCACCTGCACCTAACGCCGAATCTTTAATAGCACGACGTTCAACTTGTGTTGCACCACAGGGTACACAAATCACTACCCGTGGACTTGGCCGTAAAATCCGTCCCGCATCTACTTTACGAATAAAGTGTTGCAGCATTTTCTCGGTATAAGTGAAATCGGCAATCACGCCGTCTTTCATAGGACGAATGGCAGTAATGTTTTCCGGGGTACGCCCTAACATCTTTTTCGCTTCAATACCAACGGCTTCGATGGATTTTGGACCACCGGGACCGCGATCTTGGCGAATCGCCACGACTGAGGGTTCATCAAGTACAATGCCCTTACCACGCATATAAATCAGGGTATTAGCAGTGCCTAAGTCAATGGAGATATCATTGGAAAACAAACCTGATAAGGCTTTGAACATAAGTTAATAAATCCAGCTATAGCTTGAAAAAGAAACGGGTGGCCCACATCCTGTTTGGTTGTAATTATTCCATGTACAGAACCCCATTGAGCGCCCCCAAAATGGTTTGCTAAATGTAGCAATCACCACCATTTTGGGCAAGCCGACTTGTATGATAAGTTCGCCTTCTTGTTTAAATGAATGCGTTTTTGTCGCGAGCTAGCCCAAATTTAAGGATTATCTATTCACTATGTCTACCGATACATTAAGACGTTTTATACTCGAACTTCCACAGGTTCGTGGGAGCTGGGTACATTTAGATCAAACGTGGCAGACAATGTTGGCGTGTGCCGCTTACCCTCAACCAGTGCAAACTATACTGGGCGAAGCCTTAACGGCGGCTGTTTTATTAGCAACAACGATTAAGTATAAAGGCTCGCTTATCCTGCAAATACGCGGGGATGGTCCTATTCATCTCTTAGTGATTCAAGTAACCGATCAAGGCAAAGTACGTGGTTTAGCCCGTTGGTCTAAAGAACCCGATTCCAAACAACTAGCGGCTATTTTTGGACAAGGACATATGGCTATTACCTTGCAAAATGACCAAACCAACGAGCGTTATCAAAGTATTATCCCCCTAGAAGGCGACTCATTAAGTGCCGCATTAGAAGCCTATTTTTTACGCTCTGAACAATTAGCAACCCGCTTATGGTTAAGCTCGAATAACCGTATTGCGGCGGGGTTATTAATTCAACGCTTACCGCAAACTTTATCTACAGAAGAAGATTGGCAACGCGCTTCAACCCTTTTAGATACCACTACCAGTAAAGAATTATTACATTTAGAACCGGAAGACTTGTTATACCGCTTATTTCATGAAGAACAACCGCGCTTATTCGAGGAAAAGCCTATCGAGTTTGTTTGTACTTGTTCAGTGGAAAAAGTTGAAACTATGTTACGTTCTTTAGGCGAAGCCGAAGTCCAGTCGATTATTCAAGAGCAAGGCAGTATTGGCGTAACCTGCGAATTCTGTAATACCGATTATCGCTTGGATGCAATTGATGCTGAACGTTTATTTAAAGACGTGTTACCTAATCATCCCACCTTACAATAACAATAGAGGAGTCTCACTATGCGTGTATTAATCGTTTATGCCCATCCGAATGCAAATAGTTTTAATCATGCTATGTTAGCCGCCTGTGAACGCGGCTTAACCCAAGCGGGGCATGAAATTCAGGTTAAAAATTTATACGCCGAACAATTTGATCCGGTCTTAACCGCTAATGATTTGGCGTTATTACAAACGGGTGTCATTCCCAGCAAAATCCAACACGAGCAACAGGCTTTACTCTGGGCAGAAGGCTTAATCTTTATTTACCCACTGTGGTGGTATGAGCGCCCAGCGATTTTAAAAGGTTGGTTTGATCAAATCTTAACAAATGGCGTGGCTTACACTTATTCAGCCGCTGGTGTAGAAGGGTTATTAAAACACCAAAAAGCCCTAGTTTTAATTACGGCGGGCGGTTCTGAGGGTTATTTTCAAGGCACAAACTCCGTGGAGTTAATTTATCGCTCCATGACAGAAGGTACATTGCAATATTGTGGGATTCAAAACGTACAACATCAGGTTTATTACAATGTTCCGTCACTCAGTGCGCCTGACCGGCAACAAATTTTGCAGGATATTGAGCAATTCGGGACAAATTTTGCATGCTAAATTATCGAGTATTCGGCGACTTACAACAAAAGCCACTGGTTGTGCTGCACGGCTTACTGGGTTCACTCGAAAACTGGTATACCTTTGCCCGCAATCAGGAAAGCCAACGCGGTATCTTAGCAATTGATTTGCGTAATCACGGTCATTCACCGCATGTTGAAGGCATGAGTTATCGTGAAATGGCAAATGATGTTATTGAAGTGTTAGATAGTTTATATATCCGCGAGTGCGACTTAATGGGACATTCGATGGGCGGCAAAGTAGCCATGCAATTGGCTTTGCATTATCCCGCCCAGTTCTCGCATTTAATTGTGGTAGATATTGCGCCTAAACCCTATCCGCCGCGCCATCAAGCCTTATTACAAGCCATGTTAAGCATGCCTTTAGCCGAATTAAGTTCTCGTAAACAAGCGGATGAATGGCTTGCGCCGACGGTCAAACAGCCATTTGAACGCGGATTTTTATTAAAAAATCTTGCTAGACACAGCGATGGGCATTTTTACTGGCAGTGCAATCTGTCAGAAATTGTGAAACATTATTTAAAAATCTCTAGTTTTCCGCAGCAGCATACACAAAGTGATTTGCCCACTTTATTTATTAAGGGTGGGCAATCGGATTACATTAGCGAAGAAGACCTGTCGCTTATTTCTGCTTACTTTGCAAATGCGCAATTGGAAGTTATTCCGACTGCGGGGCATTTGCCACATGTGCAAACACCCGAGCCCTTTACGCAATTGGTCACACAGTTTTTAGCCGCTTAAGCTAATACGCGCCGATAAGTATTAATCCGATTAGACCAGCCTGCTAACCAGCGGGCTTCATTACGACCTGATGGTGAATTTCTGACGCGACGTTCTAATACACGATACGCAGCATCCGCAAATTCATGCAAGGCTTGTTGTCCGGCTTGGGCGGGGCGCATTTCCTCTAAAACTTGTAACAAACCCCAGTTCTGCCCATTGTAACCACCACTGCGATTTAGACCTTCGCCTTTAAAGTTGGTGTAATCAATTAAGGCATACCAACCACCCGGCGTATTCGCAACTGCATTTAAATTTTGCGCAACGCGTCCTCGTAATTCTGGCGTGGTAGCATTCACAATACGCGGGGTCGCGCGACGCGTGCGATCCACAATAAACTGAGTTTGCAAATAGCGCGTTTGATACAGCATATTTTGTAGCTCACGTACTTGTGGGCTACCTTTTACTGCCATGAGTTCTGCCTTAGTTCGCCACGGTGCGCCATGTTGTTTTGCCTGCATTAGCCAAGGCGGCAGATTGACACCTTTGGTTTGCATATAGCTGAGTAAATCGGGGAAAGTATTACCAAAGCGCGCAGCACGTCCGGCGGGATACCATGTAAAATGTCCGATTCCCATTGACGCAAAATCTTCACCATCATTCCAATGCACCAAGTTATCCATACTACCACCACCTTCATTCTTGAAGATTTGGTCACCGATTACTTGCAACTCTGCTTGCGACAACATGGGCATTTCATCGGCTTGCTGCATTTGTTGTGCACCAAATGACGGAAAATGCCCCATAGGTTGATGAGCGGGTAGTCTGGATGGCGGCGTTGCCATTTGTTGTTGGTAACTGGGATAACGATGTTGCTGTGTTTTATTAGGAGTTTGCTTAGCCGATTGGGAAACGGGGGTACACGCCGAAAAGGTAACACTTGCAACGACGGTAATAACCGCCACGGCACTTGTCTTCATAGCCAAAAAACCTCGTTATTTTTATTATTTTGCCCAGATGCTTCGTGGCAACTAGGGGTTTGCTTGTGTTCTCAACTATAAGCAAATCCAACGAGGCTGTGGAGTTTATCCGACGAATGCGAGCGATTTACCGGAATTTAGACATTGGGGCGACGATAGGTATTAATACGATTTGACCAACCCGCTAACCAACGTGCTTCATTGCGGGCTGGTGGTGAATTTCTCACCCGACGCTCCAACACTTCTTGTGCAGCATTGGCAAATGCATGTAAAGCCGGTGCACCCGGTTTACACGGTTGCATACTTTCTAGGACTTGTAACAAGCCCCAGTTCTGCCCGTTATAACCACCACGCTGATTTAAACCTTCGCCTTTGAAATTAATATAATCCACTAGCACATACCAACCGCCGGGGGTATTGGCCACTGCATTTAGATTCTGTGCCACGCGTTGCCGTGCATCACTTGGCGCAGCATTGACTAACTTAGGCATGGCTTGACGCGCACGTTCTACAATATATGCAGCTTGTAGTAGGCGGGTTTGATATAGGAAGTTTTTCAGCTCTTGCACTTCAGGCGTGTATTTGGCTTGCATTAACTGGGTTTTAGTTTGCCACGGTGCGCCACGGTAACGCGCTTGCTGTAACCACGGTGGCACGTCTGCGCCATTGGCTTCTAAATGTGCTAATAACCCCGGAAAGGTATTGCCAAAACGCGCCGGACGCCCAGCCGGATACCAAGTAAAATGCCCTACGCCTAACGAAGCAAAGTCTTCACCCTCATTCCAGTGCACTAAGTTATCAGGATTACCGCCGCCTTCATTCTGAAAAATTTTGTCGGCAATTAAACGCAATTCCGCCTCTGAAATATTAGGTACTTGTTGGCGGCTGGTCATTTGCTGAAAACCATGACGCACAGGCAATTGGCGTTTGCTGGTCGTTGACTTTTTAACGCTGGTTTTGGGTTTGACTTTCTTTTTTGCAGTACTACTGGCAAACACATCATCCGCATTTTCAGTGTCGACCACTGTTTGTTGCGAACAAGCACTGAGATACATAATTAATAAACTGGAACAAATCGTTTTCAACGCCAACTGCCGTGACATAGTAGCCCCCTAAAAAAGATGTCACTGAAACATTCAATGCAGGCGCGTAGAAATACAGGAGCATGACTAAACTGCTCCTTAATAAAATAAAAGCCCATCGCATTGCTACGATGAGCTTTTCAAATAAATCAGTTAATTAAATAACAATATTATTTTAACCTGAGTTCGACGTAAGGCATAGCATTAGAGTATGGCTAACGCATTGATATTTAAGTTCAATGAGGGTTTCTTCGCTTGATAGGAATACGCAATAAGCCCGGCGATGACATGAGCGACATAATGAGGCAGTGAACGATGGCGAGAATGCTCAATTTGCGATTGATTTTTCAACTGATCGTTAATGGTTTCGATGATAAAACGCTTACGCAAGAGCAATTGATCGAAAGTAGAACGCACGACCTGTTTCATATTTTTCCGTAACGAGGTAATCCATTCAATGCCTTGCTGAGCGAGTTGTTGAGCCAATGCCTGAGAGAGATAGCCTGCATCCCCAAAGACTTTGCCAACCACGGATTTCATCAGGGTGGGAACGGGTTGGCGATCATCGACATTACCCGCACTTAAGGCAAAGGACACGATACCACCTTGATCATTCACCACGAGATGCAGCTTGAAGCCATAGAACCAGCCGGTGGATGACTTCCCTCGTCCTGCGGTATTGGCAAAGGTCTTATGACGGGGAATCCGAATATTGTCACAGACGCGTAAGGGGGTGGAGTCAATGAAGGCAATTCCGCGACTGGCTTCACAGCGGGATTGCATGAACCGCGTCAGCGGCACTAATACATCGGGAACGCGCTCAATAAACCGTTGATAACTGGGCAACTGAGGAAAAGCCGACTTCAAATAGACTTGAACATGTTTGAGGTAATACCACTTGAAGGTGTGATAGCCTGATTGATGGTAATGTACCCAAATCGTCATCACTTCACTCAGACTTAAACCACACGGACGATTCCGCTTTGGGCGGGTGGTCGGGGGTTCTAATACACTCGCTTTCCAATGCGGTAAAAAGCCTTGGCAAAAATCATCTATCTCGCAGAACAGTCGTGTTAACATCAGGGTAGCAGCCTTGCGTGGGTAATTTTAGGATGTGGTTATCCCATGAAGTATTCCACAAAAGGCTGCTACTTGCTTACATCGAACTCAGGTTATTTTAGGAAAACCTGACGATAGGCTGCATAGCTACTGACATAGATCATTGGAATTACGATCAGCAAGCCTAAGAATAATGGAATTGCCCCCAGAATTATTAAGATCATGATGATAAAGCCATAAATCAAAATCGGTAAAATATTGCGTAAAGAGCCTTTAAAACTCATGCCTAATGCTTTGAATACAGGTACTTGGTTTAAAGCGACTAATGGGGTAGCAAAGAAGAACAGCATACCGACCAAAATACTTAAAATACCTACTACGATACCCACAATCGCTAAGTTAGAACCGGATAAACCAGCCATTGGGTCTGCTTGCATAACATCTGGAGCGGGCATTGTGGCATAGAAAATACCGCTAGCAATGACGCCTAATAAGAACATAACGACTAACATTAATGCGCCTAAACCTGCTAACGGCGCAAATTGATGTTTGAAACCTTCAAATAACGCATCAAAACGCAAAGGTTCGCCCGCTGAAGCAGCGCGAATACCCATTAATAAACCACCTGTAAATACCGGGGTTAGAACGTTTCCGGCAACTGCGCCGACAAACGGAATAAAGGCTAAAATCAGTTGAATGACCATCAGTGCTAAAGTAATTAACACCCAAATTCCTAGGTCTTTTTTGACTAATGGCCAAGCTGCCGAAATCCAGTTTACGCCCGCCCCCGCCGATAAAGAACGCGGTTCAGATAGCAATTCCAACTCTTGTTCTGCGAAAGTAGGGGTTACGTTGGCTTGTGGTGGGGCATAAGGATTATTTGATTCATTCATAGTGTACTCCAATGTAATTATTAATATTGATACATGCCTATTTTAGCAGCTAATCCGACTAATAGTATTACTTATTTAAAATTTTGTTGTTTTAAATTAGCCGCCTACTAAAAAGCCTACCATCATAATAAAGGTTATGATAACCAGCCATAGGGCGATTTTTATGTCAGGGGTCATGTGTGGTTGCGACTGTAGCAGAATTGGATTTTTATGTTTTTAACCATAAGTCGTTTGACCACAAGCTGCTATATTTTCCTCAGCAATCTTGCTATCTATCAGATAAAAGGTATATTTTTTAAGTGAATGTATAAAATATGATCACATTATCAAGCTATTTTCCCAAGTATTGACTAAGCTTATTGCCTAACAATGTGAGTTTTTTAGGCAAATTATGAAACAACATCAAACATCAAAGGATAGTTTTGCTCGTTCTTTAATTGGATTAAGTATTGGAATCGTGGTTTTATTAGGCGGCGTTATTTTGCTTTTTCAGAATTTTTATATTAGCGCCGATCCCAACACCAGCGTAATCCGTAATACGACGCTGGCAGAGCCAACTCAACCAGCGACTACATCATCAGAAACAGATTCGAGCAATAAGCCACAGACTGTAACAAGTAATAGTATTGTACCGCCCGTCCTATTGTCTTTGGAAGATAAACAAGTCATCAGCGCCAATGATAGTATTACCATGCCCGCCCCTGCTAAACCACGCGCTACAATGGCAAGCGAGGTTGAACCCGCGACTATAAGTACCCCGATTGATACTAGCCCCGCAAACGCCATTACCCCCCCAGCATCACCACCTGAGAAAACACTTGCAACAAACGATGAGACGCCTAGCAGTAAAACTGCGGTGCAAAATGCGAATAAAGCAACACCGAAAGCCAGCGACCCCACGGAAGAAAAGCCTAAAAAAGATAAGGTTGCGTTAACTAGTACGCAGACTGAAACAGGTAAAACAGGCTGGATCTACGCGGGACAGTTTAGCGACGGTAAATGGCAAGCCAAGGGTTTAATTATTGGTGACGAGTTGCCATCTATGGGACATAGTTATGCGCTCAATTGGGGGGCTAATATTCGCGCTAACCCGCCGGGTAAAACCAAAGTGGAAGGTTTAAGTGAAAACGTGGGTTATTTAGCACAAGGTCGTAAAGTGGAAGTTGTGCAGCTAAAACAATCTGGCAATAAAGGGCATATTTGGGTACAAATTAAGCGTTAAGGTAACAAGTAGCGCTGCATGGCGGGAGTAGCGTAGGTCTGAAAACCTTGATCGGTACGCCAAATAAAATAAGCGGCTAATTGTCGCTGCTCTGCAAAGTATTGCGCTTTATCGCCCATTGCCATCAATGCAGTGTCATATGCATCGGCGGTCACTGCATTCTTGGCTACTACTGAAACCGATGCCAATGAATGGCTCACTGCATGACCGGTTTGTGGCTCAATGGTGTGCGAATAATGTTTACCTTGCGCCTCAAAAAAATCGCGATAATTGCCTGATGTTGTTAAAGCAGCATCTTGTAAGGCAATTCCCTGCTGTGCTTGCTGAAGCCTTTCAGTGGGTTTTTCTATCGCAATACGCCAAATTTTTTGCTGGCTATTAAAACCTTTAGCCCGTAATTCGCCGCCGAGTTCCACCAAATAGTGTTGTATGCCTTGTTGTTCTAGATAATCGGCTAAACGGTCAACGGTATAACCTTGAGCAATCCCAGCTACATCGACTTGTAAGGTCGGAATTTGTTTACGAATCGCCCTTGGTTGTGCCTGTAACTGTAATTTTTGATACCCCACTTGCTGCAAGGCGGCTTGAATCGCTGCTTCACTGGGTTTATGCGCTAAGCTATCCGATTGAGCAAACCCCCATAAACGCATTAATGGCGCAACAGTAACGTCAAATGTACCCTCTGTATCAGTACTCACTTGTTGCGCTATGGCTAAGACTTGGTACAAATCAGGCGATACTGGAAACCAGTCGGTTGATTGCGTTTGGTTAAACTGACTTAATTCAGAATCAGATCGCCACGTCGACATTTGCTGATCAATGCCTTGCAAAATACCTTCTAAGCCTTGCTGCAATTGCTGTTTATCAAGGGCTTGATTAGCCTGTGTAATATCCACCTGCCATGTCGTGCCTTGTGCTTCACCTTGTAAACGCAGATGTTGTGACTCATGACAAGCACTAAGGCATAACACACATAAAAATGCCAACCCATATAGGATTGGCATGCGAGTGTTTTGTTCTAAACCAACAACAAACTTCATCCGGCTATTTTTTAGCTGAATTAGCCGTTTTAGCATTGGTTTCAGCGGCTTGCTTACCTGTCGGATTGGCAAAGCGGTCATTTAAATGCTGTACAAACCGGTCAATATTATAACGAATATTATCTAAGCGATTTTGTACACGTCCGCTCCACCCAATAGGTGTTGAATGGAAAATACTGTGCCAGAAGCGGGTATTTTTTAAGAAAGCATTTGATAAGTCACCGTAGGACTCCGTACTACTTAGCTTACTGGCAATACGTTGCGCCCATTTCGCCCGAATAAAATAATGTAAGCCAATCAGAGCGCCTAAAGGCAATAAAATAGCTGCCAATGTGCCAACCATACTGCTTTGTACATCTGCAAACCAAGGCGGACGGAACGATAAGCCATCCCAATAGCCACTTTGCAAGCTTAATACAAGCAAACCGACAATAATGCCACCGATCACAATCCCATCGGTAATTAATACATGCCGCCGCCATTTGAATAACGCTTCACGAATTCTGGGCACTGCTTGTTGCTCAATTTGATTCGCCATGCCTTCTAATGCGCCAACAATGCGATAGACCCGATCCTGATTGACGCCTTCAATCCGCCCTAAAATACGCGCATAGTCCGCATCGCGCTTCGCTACATAACGCGCCCAAACTTGTTGGTCTTCAACCGGCTGCGCTAACTTGTCATTAAATAAAATGTAAAAGCTACCCGCTGACAAACCATGTTGTACCAGTGCTTTTTGCCATGAGGACACAATGTCTTCTAAATTATCTTCCCGCGCCGACGTATCAATCTGATTGAGGATAAATAAGAATTTAGAACTATCATTACGACGTAATGCGCCACGCACTAAATGCTCTAATGTATCTTGCATCGCCCCGGGTTCGGGGTGGCGTGCATCAAAAAATACTAAAACTAAATCGGATAGCTCAATAATATGATCCGTAATGCGTAGGGTTGCTTTGCGCTGTTCATCTGCATCGAATCCCGGTGAGTCAATTAAAATCCGTCCTTTTAATTTCTCAGAGGGTACAACTTTCATTTGCAGGTAGTTGTCGATCTTTGCGCCTTCGCCAGAAGACACTTGCTCGATTTCTTCACTGATTTGATAAAACGGAAAGCGAGGGTCACTATCCAGCGCTAAACCCGGTAAAGTCCGAATTTGACCATCAGGGCTATAGGTGATCACGGTAAAACGGTCATCAACTGCCTGATTGCCAGTACGCTGTAACGTAGTATCCAAATAATAATTGATGAAGCTCGATTTCCCGGCGGAGAACGTGCCAAGAATAGAAATCATCGGCCACCAAGAAATTTGCGTGGCGTAGGATTCACTCTCACGCAATAAGCCGATCTTCTGTGCAATGGCATCTAATTCACGGTATTGATTAACAGATTCGACTAATACCGGATTTTCGCGCTTTAAATGCTCCTGTAGCCGTCTTAAACGTTGCTCCGTGCGTTTCGCTGGTGTCATAAATTATTCTCGCTTTCCTCAAGGCGATGGTTTACATACTAGCGTTTACTGACTCGAAACCCTAGTAGTTTGACTATCGCTGGCATTGGTAGTGGATGGAGTAACTGCGCTGCTTGGCTGAGTGGAAGTATTAGTCTTTGTTTCTGTTGCCGATTGTATCATGGGAGTCGCAGCCTTAGCCTCAGTTGCCGTTGTGGGAGTTGGGGTATACATCTGCATAGCATTGTAATAACCCATGTTATTATAAGGGGCAACTACCGGCGGCGGTACTACATAAGGTGTAGTTTTATCATTACCAAAGGGCGTAAACATATTAAACATTTTCATGGGTCCAGAAATGCTCTTATTCATCGCCCACATATCACGCTGCATATTATAGGCTGAAGCTGCAATATTCTGGGTAGACGTATTCATCTGCTGAATATTGTTTACCATTGTTTGTGTGCTATTCGTCATATCGCCCATATTCGTACTCATTTGCTGAGTCGATTGCGTCATTTTCGCGACTTGCGTATTCATATCTGTCATTACGTGCGAAATCGTCGACATATTATGATGCACACTTTGATTCATTGCGTGGACGCTTTCATACATTTTGGGAATGCTATCTGCTAAACGATGCACATCGGTAGTGAGTGATTGTACTAAATAGAAGCCGTAAGCTGCTAAAATAATAAAAGCCACCATAGCGGGATAAACGACCATTTGTAAAGTACGCGTAACACTGCTATGTTTTTCTTCAAATTGATGCAGCTCCTCTTCGACCGCATTAAGACTTAGGTTCTCTGCATCGACTGTAGCGTTAGCGGTTGCTTGCTGATCCATAAACGGCTCCTGATTGCCAAAACTGTGCGCGCAAGGCAAGGCGTAGGCAATACACCCTCCTCTCGAATCTCCTCTAATTCCTTTGGTAATCAGCTACTTATAATTATGATAATGCTTATTATAATAAGAGCAGTCAAGGCTATAGACTGCTCTTTAAATATTTTATTCTATAAAAATCAATTATTGACCCAGATTCATGGATTTCGCCAATGCAGGATTTGCCATTTCAACATAAAGCTTCATATTTAAAGCTTCTTGTTGGCGACCTTGAGCCGCTAATTTTGGCGCTAATTGACTAAATAACTCAGATGCTTTTTGCATATTACCTTGCTTCCAATAAACATTGGCTAATTCACCTTGTGCCGCCAAATTGTTAGGCTCTTGTTGAATTAAAGCTTGATAAAATTCAATAGCGCGGTCGTATTCACTGCTCCAATACGCTTCACGTGCAGCACGCAATAAATCCGTCGCAGTCGGTGCAGTTGCTGCCGCTTCTGCTACAGTCGTTGCCGCTGGCACTGCTTGAGCCGTTACGCTAGGCGTATGACCTTGTGCAATTTCAGCAACAGCTACACTATTCGTATTTGCGGTAGTCTCGGTTTGCCCCAAACCAGCCCCTGCACGATCAATCGCGTGAACTTGCGCATTATGCTGTTCTTTCATTTCATGCACAGCTTTTGCTTCATGTTCTTTCGCTTCATGACGCCCACCATGTGGACCATAAATCGCCACATCCGCATAATTTAACAAAATTGCTATGGCTGCTAGCACCCACATAAATAAGACAGGTTGCTTAATTAACCGACGCAATACATTCATTTAAATCTCCTTGCCAAAATTTCCCAGATTTATTAATACAGAATTCACTATTTAACAGGGATAAAGTTTCTTACCTAAAGCCTCAATTTCCCCCGCTGCTTTAGAACGAGGTTCCATTTCAAACACAGCCAGCCCTTCACTAAATGAGCGTCGATAAGTAGTGCGCATATATAAGCGCGGTTCTACTAAAGTTACATTAGGCAATAGAGCCACAGCCTCTGCTGCTTCTTCTGTTTCACGCACCGCTTTGTGAGTATCCGCCCGATTGATAACAGCTAAGATTTCGATAGGTTTGCCTGAGCGGATGTCGGCTACCATTTTCAGAAATCGCTGTGTTGACCAAATATCAGCCTGACTGGGTGCAATCGGAATCAGCAAACGATCCGCTAATCGTAACGCTTGTTCCATTGCGGTTTTGTCAGAAAGACCAATATCAATCAAAACTTCGGTATTAGATACGTCCTCACACAAACTTGCAATTTGTGCTTGGGGCGTAATGATCGGTAAGTACCCTTCTTCCTGACGAATTTGAAAAGCATCCGTCGTAGTTGCTTGCGGATCTAAATCGTATACCAATACGTGCTTGTTACGGCGTGTAGCAACCCACAGCGCCAGATTAAAAGTTACAGTACTTTTCCCTGTACCACCTTTTAAATTACCAATGACCGTTATCATATCAAACTTGTTTTATTAAATTTAACAGGGCAAGCCGAAGCTAACCCTGCTTAAATTTTGTTTAAGGATTTACCGGTGCTGCACTGCCATCCATAGGTGGGATAGGCGGCATAGGTGGTAAATTTTCGGGTGCTGAGGTTGGCATCGGTGGAATTACTGGCGCAGTTTCAGCCGTAGGGGCAGCCGGTGCTGTTTCAGCTACAGGTGCAGCCGGTGCTGTTTCAGTTACAGGTGCGACAGGCGCAGTTTCGGTTACAGGTGCAGCTTCTGCATTGGGTGCCAGCGGTTGAGTTGCTTCTATCGCCGGTGGTGGTGGCGGTGCTGGCATATCCGTTGGCTGTAGTACTATGGCTGGCGCAGGTGGCGCTGGAGGCAATTCGCCCCCTGTAGCAGGCTGAACAACCACAGCTTCGACCGTTGCGGTTACTGGGGTTGCAGCAGGCGCAACGACTGTTTGTACACTTGGAGGCGGCGGTGGCGGCGGCATTGCATCATCCCCTACCGTAGCAGCGGGGGTTGGGGTTGTGGCACTAGCGGCTACCATACTGCCTAAATCCGCTGCCGTAGAAATATAAGGTCCCGGCGGTGCGGGCGGTAATTCATTCGCTTTAACCGTAAACACCCATAATGGGACAGACACGACGGCTAATAATACGGCTCGCGTAAGCTTATTCTGCATGAATGTTGCCATATAACTTTCCTTCTAATCTAAATATCTTTTTTAAGTTTAATTCCACGCCGACCTGCTGGTTTTTTGCGTTCTTTACCACTTTTAGTAGTTTCAGGTGTCGTTGTGAAATTGTTTGATTCTATACTATCTGTACTCAGTGTTTCGGCCGTACTGACTGGGCTTACTATTTCAGGCGCAGTTACCTCTGTTTCCAGTTGGCTATCAGTCGGTTTTAGCTGCACAGACTCGCCTTGCTCCGCACTCTCCGTCACTGCTTGAGCCGTCTCCACCTCTACTATCGGCTCAACGGGCACTTCCACAGAATTATTAGCCGCAGGAGTAACCGTTGCAGCCGGAACAGCCGTTTGCACGACGGTTTTAACTGGGGGTGGCTGTGTATTGGGTATTGCCTTCGACTGTTTTTTCTTCAATGCTTTACGGAGTGCAGCATACCAACCTAAACCACCTTTAGCTATGCTTTTAAGCAAGGCTACGCTATACATCCCCAAATAACCTAGGGTCAATAAAGCAATTTCAGTAGTGGATTTCTTAGTTGGTTTTGTACCCGATGGGCTATTGTGCGGAGGCGTACTTAAAGGCACACCAGCCGATTCACGCAATGAAGGACCTGCACTAATACAACCTAATGGAATAACGATTAAGGTTAATAAGGTAGCTACTGCTCCCCCAAAGATCAGCGAAACCGCCATACCTTGGAAAATAGGATCAGATAAAATCACCATTGAACCGCCAAATAAGGCTAAAGCAGTAATAATGATAGGGCGAGTCCGCGCTTCGCAGGCATGAATTACCGCCTCCATAACCGTTTCACCATTGGCTACCGCTTCCCGCGAAAAATCCACTAGCAGGATAGAGTTACGTACAATAATCCCCGCTAAGGCAATAAAGCCAATCATAGAAGTTGCGGTAAACTCGGCATCCATTAACCAATGTCCCGGCACAATCCCAATTAAGGTGAGTGGAATCGGCGCCATAATAATGGCGGGTAAGGTAAAATTACCGAATTGTGCCACAATCAGCATATAGATCAGAATTAAGGCTGCGCCAAACGCAATCCCCATATCGCGGAAGGTTTCCCAAGTGACCGTCCATTCACCGCCCCATTCAAAGGCTGATTTGCTTTCAACATTTTGCGGGGCTTTCAACCAATAGGCTTGATCTTGTAGCAATGTACCATCGGGTGAACGATAACCCTTGCCGTCGTTGGCTTGCTTTAACAAGTCTTCCACTTGCGCCTGCCCATACACTGGCGCGGCTAAACGCCCCACCGTTTCTGCTGTTACAAACTCAACTGGTCGTAAGTCTTTGCGATAGATCGGTTTATCTTGCACGGCAAATTCAAAGCTACCCAATTCACGCAAAGGCACAAATTGTCCGGTAGTGCGACTGGGTACGGGTAACTGCGATAAGCGATAAATCTGCGAACGCGCACTTAAAGGCACTTGCAAGACAATTCGCGTAGGCTCAATTAAGGCATTTTTCTTAATATCGCCCAGAATAAAACCACCCATTGCCATTTCTAAGGTGCGATTAATATCTTCCGCAGTAATGCCATTACGTTGCGCTTTATCTGCATCCACTTTAAAGCGTAATACTTCGTAATCGGCTTCCATCATATTATCGACATCGCCTAAGTTTTCCGCTTTCGAGAAAAAGCCCGTCATATCTTTAGCGACTTGCCGACGGGTATTCGCATCAGGGCCATAAATTTCGGCTACCACTGATTGCAATACTGGTGGCCCCGGTGGCATTTCCACCACTTGAATTTTGCCATTCGTGCCTTTTAATAACGGCTGTAATAATTCACGGGCTTGTACCGCAATCTGATGGCTGGTGCGCTCACGATTATGTTTATCCGTCAACTGCACTTGAATATCCGCTTGCCACGGTTGTTGGCGCAGGTAATAGTGACGCACTAAACCATTGAAGTTAAACGGTGACGCTGTACCTGTATAGGTTTGTAACGCTGTCACTTCGGGAATTTGCTTCAAGGTCATTGCCATTTGATGCACAAGGTTTGCAGTCGTTGGTAAAGCAGTGCCTTCTGCCATATTAATGACAACATTAAACTCGGGCTTATTATCCAATGGCAGCATTTTGACCCGTACATCTTTAGTCGGATAAAACAACAACATGCTTAAGAAAAACGCCACAACAATGCCGAATAAAAAGGCATAACCTTTCTTTTTGTCTTTGACTAACGGCACAATAATGCCACGGAAGAACCGTTCCATCCGCGCCGCTTGTTTATGCTCTTTTTGCGCAGCGACTTGTAGGCTTTTTAGGCTAGGTTTGAGTTTATTGGTTAACCAAGGTGTAAAGGCAAATGCGGCAAATAGCGAAATGACCATTGCCACCGAACCCAATACTGGAATCGGTAACATATAAGGGCCCATCATTCCGCTGACAAAGCCCATCGGTAATAAAGCCGCAATGACCGTGGCGGTGGCTAAAATAGTTGGGTTGCCAACTTCACGCACTGCATCGACTGCGGTTGGGATGTCTAAATCTTCTTTCAATAACCAACGACGATAAATATTTTCCACCACGACAATGGCATCATCTACCAAAATCCCAATTGAGAAAATTAGCGCAAATAAACTAACGCGGTCTATCGTCATACCCAAAATCCACGCGGAAAATACCGTAGTGGTAATCACGGCCGGAATGACGATTAATACAACCCAAGACGCACGCCAACCTAAGAAGAACCAAACTAATAAAGTAACCACGCCGGTTGCCACGAATAACTTAAAGATTAATTCGTCAACTTTAGCTTTTGCAGTTTCGCCGTAGTTACGAGTAACTGATACGTTCACATTATCAGGAATCACACGCCCTTTTAAGGTATCCAATTTGTTTAAAATCGCATTAGCAACGTCTACACCATTTGTGCCGTGTTTTTTGGCTAAAGCAATGGTAACCGCAGGCGCATTATCGGCGGTGTCTTTATAGAAATTGGTTTTACCCGTGTAATAACCCACCGAACGATTAGCTTCGCTAGGCCCTTCCGTAACAGTTGCTACATCGCGTACATACACTGGACGCCCTTCCACCACCGCTAACATTAAATTATTAACGTCTTGTGCCGAGGTTAAGAAACTGCCGCTATATACCTTAAAGGTTTTATCATTAGGTTCAACTGTACCCGTATTACGCTCGGTATTTGCCATACGAATGGTATTCGCCACTTGTTCTAGCGAGACACCAAAAGTCGCCAAGCGCTCGGGTAAGATTTCGACGCGTAGCTCTTCATGTCGCCCATCCACAATAAAGCTTTGGCTGGTATTCACCACCTCGCGCAGACTTTGTAAGACATCTAATGCCACTAAGCGCAAATTGGCATCATCTACCGAATTCGACCATAAAGTTAGGGTCACCAAAGGCACATCATCCGCACCTTTCGGTTTAACTAAAGGCGACATAGCCCCCATCGGAATACGGTCTTTATTCGATTCCAACTTATCGTAGAGCTTAACGAGGGATGATTCTAACTCTTGCCCCACATCAAACTGCACGGTGACCATTGCTTGTTCGCGTTCTGAATAAGAATAGACATGCTTAACGCCAGTCATCTCATACATAATACTTTCAAGTGGTCGAGAAATCAGATTTTCAACTTCTTGGGCTGATGCGCCCGGATAACGAACAAAAATATCCACCATCGGGACGGAAATTTGTGGGTCTTCTTGGCGCGGGGTAATCCACATCCCCAAAATGCCAACTGCGAAAAAAGCTAACAACAATAATAAGGAAAGGGGCGATGTAATAAAGGCTTTAGCCATCGACCCCGCCATGCCCGGTTTGTGCTGCACCAGGCTGGGAGTAGTTTCAGAGTGCGTATCGTTCATGCGTCATTACCAGCAAGTACAGTGAGAACATTAATTTTTAGGCGGCATCCAACCAGATGATACGCCCGCAGGTGGATGATTAATAATGGATTCGCCCGCATTTAAGCCGGAAACAATTTCCACTTTATCATCGCCTTGATTATTCCCCAGTCTGACTAAACGCAGCTCAGAGCTATTATTTTTCACCACTAATACGCTAGGCAAACTACGCCCGGTTAATAAGGCACTTTTTGGAATCACAACAACTTTAGAATCTTCGCCTTTACGCTCTGGCAAATACACTTCCGCATACATACCCGGTGCAGCCACGATATCCACTGGCAAATCAAATTTGACGGTTACGGTATGACGGTTCGGATCAGCCACTGGGTAAATTTGCGATACCTTCGCCATTGTGGATAAGTTGCCGTCAATTTTAACGGGCACAACCATATCCTGCGTTAAGTTACCAACTAAGCCCGAAGGTACATCCGCTTGCAAGCGCTTGTATTTGGTATAGCCGTATTTAATTAAGGGTTGCCCCGGCTGTACCGTATCCCCCACCTCGACCATTTTTTGTAGAATAATTCCTTCAAACGGTGCGACCGACTTAGCATTGGCTAACGCAGCATCAATTTCTTGTAGTTGTGAAACTGCTTGTTGTACGCCACTTTGTGCTTGTTGTACGCCGGTGGCGCTGGTCATTAAATCACTATAACGCCCCATATCGCTGTTATAGTTACCCATCATATTGTCAGCAAATGGACGCACTGCCATCATGTCAAACATAGCGGGTAAGCCAAAGCCCGGCATTGCGCCAATATCTTTGCTACGTGGTGATACTAGTTCACGGGTATATTGTGTTTGTGAATTCTGCAAAGCTGCTTCCGCTGTTCTAATCTGCGCGAATACGGCATTACGTTTAGCTAATAATTGTGATTCATCTATTTGCGTGAGAATTTCGCCTTGCTTAAAGGCCGAACCAACTTCACCTGCCACAAATTTTACTGCTCCGGGAATTTGCGCGGCAAGTGTAACTTCCTTATAAGGGATGACAGTACTACCTAATACAGATTGGGATTGAGAACCCGATAACTCAACGGGAATTATTTCGGCAGCAGACAGGACTGGCAAACTACAGACGCCAACTATCCCCAGCAACCAATGTGCAGGTGTTTTAAAATTCATGCGATCACATTCCTCAAAGCGGCTTTCTGGAAGGTTTTCGGGTCGGTGTAGGCTCTCCATCCCTACAAGCCCGCATGGCAACCGCCCTCCTCCTTAAAATTCACTTGGAACTATATCGTTTAAACTTTATAAATTCTAGTAAACCAGCACAAATATTAGAATTATCTTATATATACTGGAAAAATACGCCTAATTTCCCCAAAGACTTCATGTTCTAAATTAATCGCAATCGCTTGGGGTAGTTCCGTACTACTGGGTTCGGCGTTCCAATCATCCGAACCTGCTTGTTTAAACTCGATTTTAAGTGCCTTAACTTCTGTCATTAAGGCTTCAGTGACAGGTTTATCTAGACTGGGATGGTCCACCAAACTCCAGCTACTGCGGATTAAGGCTTTACCGTCTAACTTATACAAAACACGCTGTAAGCTACTGCGCATTTGCCCGGTTTTACGCAATTCCCAACCTAAATCGGGATTGCCCCCCTTAGTAAATTCAATTAAAGCATTATCAGCTTGAGTAATAGCAGCTTGTTGTGCAAAACCATCATTAACAGGGCGTGGCATAATTTGGCGTAAATCACGCTCCATATACATAAAAGCGCGTTGGAGATTTTGTAAAGCTGCTTGCTGCTCTTTCATATTACGGTCAGATTCAATCAATAACTGTACCGATTGAAACGTTACTCCAATTAAAATCGCCAAAATAGCCAGTGCAATCAACAGCTCAACCAGTGAAAAACCTGTTTGCTGTTTCAACTTCATAGTTGTGGCTTGCTTAAATAAGCCGTTTGCACAGCAATCGCCTGTTGCTTATTCACTGTATCGTAAACCACGACCTCTAACTTACGTATATCTTTATTGCTATTACTGACCGTTTGCACCCAAGACCATTTCACATTACCCATTATGCTTTCGCCTTTAGTCGTGCCTGTATCCGGCCAAGCGGTTTTTAATTGCACCTCAACTACCTGATTCGCCGCCACCCAACGCGCATACATAGCATTTTGCGCTTGCTGATAACTGGTTACATTGCCAATGCCCGTTTCCGCGCTCATTGCAATTACCATCGCTAATAATACCAAAGCAATCAGAATTTCAACTAAATTAAAACCTTGTTGTTTATGAGACTGCATAATCAGCATTAGCGAATCTGTTCCGTTACTAATTGACCCACTGCATTATATTCAAGCTGCATAACGCGCTGTTTATCTTCTTGTAATTCCCATTTAAACGGTTTCATTTCGCCAGTGGGTAAAATAAAAATTTGGGGTTTCACTTTGCCGCTTTTGGGTAAGCTGACAGCCGCGCCGTCAATATAAAGCGTTGGCTTAAACATACCACGATATTGATACGCGCCCAACAGGGCGTCATCTGCCAGTGCTTGCCAATTATTGGTTTTACTCAGATCGGTTAAGCTAAAAAATTGGTAGCCTTTTTCATCAAAACCCAAGGCCAAAGCCTGCGAACGAATCGCACTTTCGTCTTGAGCTAATTTTACTTTATGGTGCAATTGTTCAACTTCTTGCTGTAGCGGATCAAAAAAACTCGGTGCGAGCAAAGAACCCACCATTGAATACAAAATGCTGATTACCAAAATGACAATCAGCAATTCGACTAAGGAAAAACCGGCAGATTGCTGTCTAAAACTAGAGCGACCAGCTACCAATATCATCCGCTGTGCCTTCTTTGCCATCCGCGCCAATGCTGTAGACCTCAAATGGCTTACCGTGTGTACCCGGATTCAAATAACGGTAATCATTGCCCCACGGATCTTTGGGAATCTCCACCATATACTGTTTCCAACGTACTGAGGCATTACCCGGTTTAACCGATAATGCATTTAATGCACCAGAGGGTGGCAAACCACCATTATCCGAACGATATTGCTCAAGACCCATCATAAGTTTACCAATTTCTTGACTGGCTTTTTGTCCGCGTGCTTTATCCACGGTATCCATATTACTAAAGACCAAGCCCATTAATACGCCAATCACCACGATTACGATCATGAGTTCGGTTAATGAAAAACCTTGCTGGCTCACACGACGCGCCTTAAGCACGGAACTAGACATACACTTCATCCTTTTTTGCCTATTTTTGCTTATAGATTCTGGCATACTGCCAGCCAAATTGCCTACTTACAGCCTGTTAACGTTCTATGTCAAACACGCTTTTGCGCCAACGTGGGTTATTAGGGATTAGCCTAAGCTTAATGTTGATCCTTTTACAAACGTGGCAACCCGAATTATATTTTCAACGGCAACTGATCCAAAGCGGCGAAATCTGGCGGCTCTGGACGGGTAACCTCATACATACCAACGTCTGGCACGTTGCCCTCAACATTGGCGGTTGGGGCTTACTCTTATTGTTAGCACCCAATAGCTTAACCACCCGTTACTTAATGCTGAGCATTGCTGTATTAATGAGTGTGGTTGGTTTAGGTTTATATAGCTGTAATCCCAACTTACTTTGGTATGCCGGATTTTCAGGCGTGCTTTACGGTCTATTTACGCTGGCTGGTATCTACTGGCTATTAGAACGTGATTACGTGCTTGGGCTAATGTTATTATTGTTTAGCGGCGGCAAAGCCTTTAGCGATTTAGCTTTAGGTGGCGATAGCTTATCCAGCCAATTGATTGCTGCCCCGGTTATTTACGCCGCACACATTTACGGCATTATTGGCGCTGTCGGCTTAGCCTTACCCCAAATAAAACGCAGTTTGCCACATGCTAAGCCTAAACCCACTTAAACAACGGCTTGCTTATTGGTTACAGCCAGAGTGTGCCTTTTGTACTGCACCGCGCTTATTTGATAACCCCCTTTGCCAACCCTGTTTTAATGCCCTACCTTGGTGTGAGCAGGCCACTTTACTCAAACAGCAATGGCCGGTTTATAGCGCTTTTTATTATCAATTACCGCTGCGACGGAGTTTCATTAATCTCAAATTCGCCAAACAATTAGCGAATGTCGGCACATTATCCCCCTTAATGATGCACGGTTTACTCACACAAATACCAGCATTACCGCAAGCTATTCTACCTGTACCCTTGCACACGAAACGCCTACAACAACGCGGTTTTAATCAAGCATTAGAACTGGTTAAACCTATGGCAAGCGCTTTAAACATTCCTTTACTCAAAACTGCGGTGATTCGCCAAAAGTATACACAAGCACAATCAGCCTTAGATTACGCGCAACGCCAAGCCAATATTGCCGAAGCTTTCGCCTTAGCTCAACACTTGCCTTATCAACATATTGCGATTTTTGATGATGTGATTACGACGGGCGCGACGGTTGCTGCCTTAGCTGAATTATTAACACAGAGTGGGGTTAAACAAGTGGAGATTTGGTCGTTTGCGCGGACACAGCCGCAAATAATTGAGCGTAAGCCTGCGCCTGTTGGGTAATATTCGCTGCATTAAATAAGTCTGTAATGACCGCCAACATATCCGCACCCGCCTTAATTAAACTGGGCGCAGTGGCTAAACTAATGCCACCAATCGCACACAGCGGAATGTTTAAATGCTGTTTAGCTTGTGCTAATACACTTAGCTCAGCGCGTTGTGCCAGCGGTTTGGTATTGGAAGCAAAAAAACTCCCAAATGCCACATAATCCGCACCTTGCATTTGGCTGTCTAAAGCAAGCGCTAATTGGTTATAACACGACGTGCCAATAATAAAACGCGCCCCCAGATAATCACGAGCCGCACGTAAATCCACATCTTCCCGCCCAACATGCACGCCCTGCGCCTGTACCTGTTTAGCCAATTTTATATCGTCATTTACAATAAATAAGGCGTTATAGTGCTGGCATAAATCTCGCAGCATTTGCGCATCGCTTAAGCGTTGCGGCGCATTATTTGATTTATCGCGGTACTGCACTAACGCAGCACCGCCTTGTAAGGCTTGTTCGACTTTATGCCCTAACACCGAGCCATGTGAACCATCGGTAATAGCATATAAGCCGTTTAACATGCGTTCGCCCAATACAAACGATTGGGTAACCATTGACAATGCCCGACTTTACGCCCCGCTTGCAAGCTACCCCAAGTGTAAGCTTGTGCTGTGCCAACCGCCGTTGCAATATCCTGACCTTTGGCTATATTTGCCGCACATGTCGCCGCTAACGTACAGCCAGAACCGTGATACGTTTCGGGTAAGCGTTCCCATGACCATGTACGCAAACGTTTACCGTCGCCATATAAGACATTCTCGACTTTTTGCGTATCGCCATGCGTTCCTGTCACTAATACATAAGCCGCACCTTGCGCTAATAAACACAAAGCTTGCTCGTCTGTATCCACACATTTGGGAGCTAAACGCTGTAACTCAGGTAGATTCGGCGTGACTAAGGTGGTTAATGGCAATAAATGTTCACAGATCGCGTTAATTAAATCCGTATTAGATAACGCTGCACCGCCACCGGCAGCTAAAATCGGATCAAGAATCACCGGCACATTCGGAAATTGCTGAATAATATGTTCAACCGCTAACACAACATCAACCGACCCCAGTAGACCCACTTTAATAGCAGCAATCGGGATATCGCTTTGCAAAGCTTCGGCCTGTTGTAATAACAAGTAATCCGCAATTGGCATAACGCGTTTTACATTACAGGTATCTTGTACAGTTAAACAGGTAATAATTGAAGTTGGATGACAGCCTTGGCTAACAATGGCTTCAATATCCGCTTGAATACCCGCACCACCAACGGGATCATGTCCCGACAGTGTTAGAATAACAGGAGGTATAGAGGGTGTTTCATCCATTGTTAGCAACAAACCTCCCCCAAGCGTTTAGTGACGATGACGACACCATCATCCATTTGACCTTTGTGTTTCTCAAAGCCCATACGCTGCATGAGTTTTAACATTCCGGTATTATGTGCCAATACTTCACCTTCAATAGTACGTAAGCCTTTCGCACGCGCTGTATCAATTAAGGTTTGCATCATCACACCGCCTAAGCCTTTATTCTGGAAGGCATCAGCAATCACCAGCGCGAACTCACAACTGGTTTTATCGGGGTTTATCGCAAACCGCGCCACGCCCATTTCAACCTCTTTGCCCTCAATTTTGGTTAAGGCCAAAAACGCGATTTCACGATCATAATCAATTTGTGTAAGACGCACCAACATATCAGGCGTTAATTCCCGTAATGCCTGCATGAAACGCATATAACGCGATTCTTTCGATAGATTGCGCACAAACTCTTGTTCCATTTCCGCATCTTCAGGGCGGATAGGGCGAATTACGATATCTGTACCATCATGCAATTGTAATTTCTTCACCAAATCATTCGGATAAGGGTGAATTGCCATATGATCATAACGGCGGGCAGTCACCGGTGGATAGTTAATGGTGAAACGTGCATCAACCGCAATCACCCCATTCTGATCAGCCACTAATGGATTAATATCCATTTCCACGATTTCGGGTAATTCACACACCATTTCAGAGACACGCTGCATGACTTTCCATAATGCCTCGAAATTAATTTTCGGCATATTGCGGAATTCACCTAATAAACGCGCTACTCGAGTACGGCAAATGGTTTTCTTAATCATGTAATCATTGAGGGGGGGTAATGCCACCGCATGATCTCGATGAATTTCAACGGCTGTGCCGCCCATACCAAAGCTAATGACAGGACCAAATACTGGATCACGGACGACACCAATCATTAATTCACGGGCTGAATTACTTTGATGCATACGTTCAATTGTTACACCGTCAATCCGTGCTTCTGGCACACTGCGACGGGTTGATTCAATCAGCTCTTGATAAACACTGCGCACCGAATGCGCGTTGGCAATGTTTAAACGAACGCCGTTTACATCGGATTTATGCAGCACATCCGGTGAGCTAATTTTCATTACCACGGGAAAACCCAAGGATTCAGCAGCCACTAAGGCTTCGGCTGGACTACGGGTTAAAATGGTGGGCACAGCGGGAATACGAAACGCGGATAAAATCGCGCGCGATTCGGTGGTGGATAAGGCTCGACGCCCTTCAGCTAAAACGCTTTCAATAATTAAGCGGGCGCCCTGAATATCTGGCTCACGTTCTTGCTCAGGCACAGAAGGTGGTACTTGTAATAACATTTTTTGGTTATTACGGTAGCTGGTTAAATAGGAAAAAGCTTCAACAGCGGCTTCTGGTGTCCGGAAATGCGGAATATGATAACCCGATAAGACTTGACGACCCGCGCTAACTTGTTCGTCACCCATCCAACAGGCTAATACCGGCTTGCAATTTTTAGATTTTTTGCCATCTTTACATAACTTACCGACTGCTTCGGCTACTGCTACGGGGTCAGTCATTGCTTGTGGCGTAAGCATAACTAAAATACCGTCAACATCCTCATCCTGCATGCAAATGGTTAGGGCAGAGGCATAACGTTCTGGGCTAGCATCGCCTAAAATATCCACCGGATTACCGTGTGACCACGTAAACGGCAAAATTTTGTTTAATTCAGCTAAGGATTTAGCGCCTAAGGTTGCCATACGCAAACCTGTTTCGCTGACTTTATCCGTTGCCATTACACCAGGGCCACCGCCATTCGTCATAATCAACAAGCGGTTTTGTTGTACCCGTAAGCCTGATGATAAGATTTGTGCAGCGGAAAACAGTTGATTGATATTATCAACCCGTACCACGCCTGCCCGTTCTAAGGCGGCATTAAAGGCTTCATTACTGCCGACAATTGCACCTGTATGTGTGCTAGCTGCTTTAGAGGCTTCTTCAGAACGCCCTGCTTTTAACACCACAACTGGTTTCATACGTGAAGCGGTACGTAAGCCACTCATAAAGCTACGTGCATCATCCACGCTTTCGATATACAACAAAATACTATCGGTTTTGGGATCAAGTGCTAAAAAATCTAACACATCGCCAAAATCAACATCTGCGGTATCGCCTAAGGTCACTACACTCGAAAACCCAATTTGTCGCGCCGCTGCCCAATCTAAAATAGCGGTACACATACCGCCAGATTGCGAAACTAAAGCTAAATTGCCGGGCTTAGCAGTGCTACGGCTGTACGTGGCATTTAAACCTGCCGCAGGACGCATCACTCCCATGCAATTCGGCCCAATAATATGCACGCCATATTGCTGGGCAATTTCGACCATATCTTTTTGTAAGCGCTGCCCTTTAATTCCAGCTTCACTGAAACCCGATGAGATAATAATCGCACCCTTTACATTATGCTCGCCGCATTGTTGAATGATACTGGGGACGGTATTAGCGGGCGTGGCAATCACGGCTAATTCGACTGGCTTATCTAAGGCGGTTAAGTTAGGGAAACATTCAAGCTCTTGTACTTTGGCATGTTTCGGATTAATGGGATATAAAGAACCTTTAAAGCCCGCATCTAACAAATTTTTAAAAACTAGTGTGCCTACACTATCGGGGCTTTCACTCGCACCGAATACAGCAATACTTTTGGGAGAAAACAATTGATTTAAATAATGGTGACCCATGGCCAATAAAACCTCTACAATTGGCAGGAGGAGCACAACAAACTCGAAATAGGCAAACTGGGTTTGTTGCAATGCAACATATTCTACTCTCTTTTATTGAAAATGCTATGACAGTTGCAGTAATTACACATTCACATTGTACTTTACATGACAATGGAACTCCGCATCACCCGGAATCCGCTGATCGGCTTGGTGCAATTAATAACCGCATGATTATGTCTGGTGTGGACTGGATCGCGCGTCACTATGACTCACACTGCGCAGAACGTGAGCACTTGACTCGCGTACATGATGAAGATTATATCGACCGTGTATACGCCACTAGCCCTACTGAAGGCTTTGCCTTGTTAGATGGTGATACCGGCATGAATCCGCATTCCTTAGATGCAGCATTACACGGCGCGGGGGCTGTCATTATGGCGGTCGACCTAGTAATGGCTGGTACACATAAGCATGCGTTCTGTGCTATTCGTCCACCCGGTCATCATGCAGGGCGTAATGTAGCAGCGGGTTTCTGTATTTTTAACAATGTAGCAGTAGGCGCAGCCCATGCTATGGAAGTATATGGCATTGAGCGGATTGCCATTATTGACTTTGATGTACATCACGGCGATGGTACTGAAGCTATTTTTAAAAACGAACCGCGCGTCATGTTCTTCTCATCATTCCAGCATCCGTTTTATCCCTTCTCAGGCGCGGACACCAACCTACCCAATATTAAAAACTTGCCAATGCCTTCGGGTACGGGCGGCGCGGCGTGGCGCGAAGCGATTGAAGCCCAATGGTTACCAGCGATGCGGGAATTTAAACCCGAATTAGTCATGATTTCCGCAGGTTTTGATTCGCACGCCGAAGATGATATGGGCGGCTTTAACTTGTTAGAACGCGACTATGTGTGGATTACCCGTGAACTCTGCCAAATTGCTAAAGAATTTGCAGATGGGCGCGTGGTGTCCTGTTTAGAAGGTGGCTACGAATTATCACCACTAGCACGTAGTGCCACTATGCACATTAAGGAACTGGCGGAATTCCACTAAATTTTAATTATACCCAATACAAGCGGTGAATCCTTGCCGCTTGTCCACTATTGACTGCTACAGCAAGCACTTACCGTAGAATAATAGCCTTATGTTTATGCTATTTGAGTGCTATACCATGCGTCTGATCACGCTGTTTTTAACCCTAAGCTTAAGTTTATGTTCCACGCTTGCATCGGCTGAAGTTTATCGTTGGATAAATGCGGATGGCAATGTGGTATACGGAGATGATCCACCGAAAAAAAGCGGTGCAACCCGAGTTGAACTACCGACCCTAACCGTTGCGGACAGCTATAAAGCCGCGCCAGTCAAAAGTACGACTAAAGCAGAAGCCAGCGAAACAGAATATACCAGCTTTAAAATTGCAACCCCTGCCACTGGCGATACCTTAAGAGCCAATGATGGCGCGGTGGGTGTCAGTGTCGAATTACAACCCGCTTTAAAACCGGGTGATGCGATTACGCTGTATTTAGATGGTAAACAAGTTGGGACAGGAGAAACCACCAGCTTTAGTTTGACTGATATACCACGGGGCGAACATACCGTCTTTGCCTTGGTAAGTAATAAACAGGGCGAAGTGGTTAAAAATACGGAAGGCGTCAAATTTAACGTCTTACGTGCCTCGGTTTTATAAATTTCCCTAGCCAAATTCAGTGTGCTAGCCGAATATTTTTAAGCAGCTTATAGTAGGCTTGAGTTTATTAGAGATAGCGGCTTATGTTTGGCACATATAAAAAAGCAGTAATGCCCCGCCCTGAACAAGCATTACAAGGGCGGGCAAGCAAAATGCCGGTTACTAATCGACATTTTGTTAATGGGCATCCCCTACAAGCACCTTTTCCCGAACATTTAGCATTGGCAATGTTTGGTATGGGTTGTTTTTGGGGCGCTGAAAAACGCTTTTGGCAGCTACCCGGCGTCTATAGCACCGCCGTTGGTTATGCAGCAGGTTATACACCTAACCCAAGCTATCAAGAAGTTTGCACGGGACAAACCGGGCATAATGAAGTGGTATTAGTGGTATATGACCCGGCGCAAATCAGTTATGAGCAGCTATTAAAGGTCTTTTGGGAAAGCCATAACCCGACACAAGGCATGCGCCAAGGCAATGATATCGGTACGCAATACCGCTCTGGTATTTATACCTATACGCCCGCCCAACAAGTGGCAGCCGAGCAAAGCTTAGCAAACTATCAACAGGCGCTTAAACAAGCGGGTTATCCGGCAGTTACCACAGAAATCCTGCCAGCCCCTGAATTTTATTATGCAGAAGACTACCACCAACAATATTTGGCAAAAAATCCAGATGGTTACTGCGGCTTAGGCGGAACGGGCGTAAAATGCGGCTAATGTTCGGTTAATAATGTTGATTGGAATGGATGCAAACTTAGTTCAACTTGATCGCCAATATATTTGGCATCCTTATACGCAAGCACAAACCGCCCCCGATCCCATACCAATTAGTCATGCCAAAGGTAGTTATTTATACATGCAGGATGGCAAGGCATTATTAGATTTAATCTCATCGTGGTGGGTTAATACCTTAGGGCATGCACACCCAGTCATTGCACAAGCGATTGCCCAACAAGCCCAAACCTTAGAACAAGTAATTTTTGCAGGTTTTACACATCCACCCGCAGTAAAGTTAGCCCAAGCCTTAGCAGAGATTTTGCCAAGCGGTTTAACGCGTACGTTCTATTCCGATAACGGTTCAACCGCCATTGAGGTGGCATTTAAGATGGCATTGCAATATTGGCAAAATCTGAATCAGCCGCAACGTAAGCGTTTTATTGCCTTTGAAGGCGCTTATCACGGCGATACCGTGGGCGCTATGTCAGCGGGTATTAGTTCGGGCTTTTTCGATGCGTATCAAAGCTTGCTGTTTAGCGTGGAATTATTGCCATTTCCAGCAACGTGGCAAGACGATCACGATGTTGCGCTAAAAGAGGCGGCAAGCTTAGCTGCGTTAGAAAAATTGCTGACGCAATACCCCGATGAAATTGCCGGGCTGATTATTGAACCCTTAGTACAAGGCGCGGGCGGTATGCGTATGTGTCGCCCTGAATTTTTACAAGCCTTAGCCACCCGCTTAAAACAAGCGAATATTTTATTAATTTTTGATGAAGTCATGACGGGGTTTGGGCGCACAGGGCAATTATTTGCGTCTTATACAGCCAAGGTCATACCGGATATTATTTGCTTATCCAAAGGTTTAACGGGCGGCTTTTTGCCGTTATCTGTTACCGTGTGTCACGAATTTATTTACCAAGCCTTCTTAGATACACGCTTTGAAAAATCCCTAGTTCACGGACATTCCTTTACCGCCAATCCTTTAGGCTGTTCTGCCGCATTGGCTGCCTTACAAGTGTTTAAAGATGAACAGATACCGCAAAAGTTAAGCTTAATTGAGAGCTGGCATAGGCAAGGCTTAGCGTTATTGCGCGATCATCCAGCAGTGAACCATATTCGACAAAGGGGTACGATTGCCGCATTTGATCTTAAAGTGACAGATGCGGGTTATACTTCTACCATCGCCACGCAATTAAAAGCCTATTTCCACGAACACGGGTTATTGTTACGCCCTTTAGGGAATGTTGTGTATTTATTACCCCCTTATTGCATTAGTGAAGCTGACTTAATACGCGCCTACCACATTATCCGCCACGCTTTAGATACGGTTTATCATGCCTAATACTGGACAAGTCATTACCCGCTTTGGCGCTGAACTCATTATTGAAGATAGCCAATCACACGAACTAATACGCTGTACGGCTAGACGCAAGCTCGATCAATTAGCTTGCGGCGATTGGGTAGCATGGGAAGCCCAAAGCCAAGGCAATGCTGCTGTAACGCGTTTATTAAAACGTAAGAATGTACTAGAACGCCCCGACTTTCGTGGGAAAGCGCGTGCCATTGCCGCTAATGTCGATTTAATGTTGATTGTCAGTAGTTGGCAACCCAGTCCCTCTTGGGAATTAATTGACCGCTATTTGATTACTGCACAACGCCTCCAAGCTGATGCCATCTTAGTGATGAATAAGCGGGATTTACGCGCTAAATTTGCCAGTGCACACGACGAAACCTGCTTAGCCGAATTAGCGCAAATTGGTTATCCGATTCTGCATACGGATGCCAAGCTTGCCGACGCTGTAAGCACTTTAAAGAATGCGCTTAAAACTAAAACTGGCATCATGGTGGGGCAATCGGGTGTGGGTAAATCGTCATTGGCACAACAATTATTACCCGACTTCGAGATCAAAGTGGGGAGCATTGCCGACACAGGCGAAGGTCGACACACCACCACCTCCGCAACCCTATACCGGTTAGCGGATAGCGGTAACTTAATTGATTCACCTGGGGTACGTGATTTCGGGTTATTAGCCTTAGACTTTGCGACCCTAGAGAGTGGCTATCCTGAATTCAAACCTTACCTAGGGCAGTGTCGTTTTAATAATTGCACACACAACCATGAGCCGGGTTGCGCAGTCAAAACGGCATTAAGCGCTGGAGAATTGCTTCCCCAACGTTATGCACGATATTTGGCGTTGTTAAAGACGATTTAACAGGTGGGCATTACTTGTCTTCACGGAAGGCTTGTAGAAAGCGAGTGAAACGTTGCTGAACAGCAAGTTTGTCAAAGCTAGGCGAGTTGACGACCGTAGCCATCACATAGCCACAGGCAAACGCAATTGCTATAGAGCCAATTGAAGAAATTACAATAGCTGCAATCAGCACCAATACTGCAACTCTAGTTTTATCATCCATCAAATTCATTAGATATAAGCTCAATTCGCGTAATAATCCGGTTCATTGCCGGTTTTCCATTTAATGTTGCAACCCAATGAGGGTTTTTGACCGGCGGGAGGATACAGGTTATCCAACAACTGGTCGAGAGCATGACGCAAATCCGTTCCGGTCACTGCCGTATTATTCCCCGGGCGCGCATCATCAAACTGCCCCCGATAAAACAGCTTATGTTGTTTATCGAATAGAAAGAAGTCCGGCGTACAAGCAGCTTGATAAGCTTTAGCGACGTTCTGGGATTCGTCATACAAGTAGGGGAAAGTATACCCTTGCGTTTGAACTTCTTCGATCATTTTTTCGGGGCTATCATCGGGATAATTTGCCACATCATTGGCATTAATGGCCACTACCGCCACGCCTTTGGCCTGATATTCGGCTGCCAAATCACGTAAGGCTTGGCGAATTAAAATAACATAAGGACAGTGATTACAAATAAAAGCGACTAACAGTGGTTGATCTTGAAATTGGCTATTCATAATGATGTTGCCCGTAGCAGGTTCAAGCAAACTAAATGCCGGGGCACTGACACCAAGTTCCAACATGGTGGAGGGGGTTCTTGCCATAATTAACCTTGTCATATGCTAACAGTGGAAAACGGTTAATTATAGACATTGAATAAGACTTACGAAAATTCCTCTAGTGGCGGTAGTTTAAGCCGCGCATAACGCATCAGGGGCGGTATGCCCGCCCCCGATTTTATCCACCATCTTACGTAATTGTCGTTTACCTGCCTGTCGTTCTGCCGAACGACTTTTAGTATGTGCGCCACCTTTACGTAGGATGGGCGCACGCGCGATGGGATTAATGCGTACATGACGCGCTTTCTTTGCCATTTAAGTACTCCTAATGTGGCAATTTAAACCAATGTGCTCCCTCTGCCAGTTTACGTTGTGCTTTTTGCGTTTGACGTAAACCTTGCAAAAATTTGGGTGCTTCATCGGTCAAGGAAAAGGCAAATTTCTTAGGTAGATCGGTATACAACGAGCGGGGTGGCAAGTCGTCTTCAATCCCCTTCATAAAATTGCCAGTTGCAAAACTATTATAAAACACGTCGCGAATGCCCAAGTCATGCCGAATCAGATGAATGGCAGCCGCTAAGGTGGCTTCTTGCCAAACTTCAGTATAAGGCTTTAACACTTGTTGGCGATAATTGGGCAAATCAGCGTATACGCGTTCCCGCCATGCCTGTTTCACTTGACGTACCCAATCCGATTGAACCTCTTCAATCAACGCTTGATTCGCCGCAAAGTCTACATCAATACGCGCCCATGCTAAGGTTTCATGTGAACCATCCGTCACTACAGGATGCGCCCAGTAGGAAAATTCGGCGTTACCTGCGGATTTAATATAACGCTTGTATTGTTGTTGATGATCGTTGGCAAAGTTAAGCTGTAATACCAACTGATAACCTGCACGGCTTAATTGGCGAAAATGACGACTACGTGCGTAATCTGTACCCCATTGATCTAGGGTTAAGACAAAATTTAAAGGGCTATGTTCCCATAATGCCCAATCAATATGCTCAGGTTTTAAGAAACCTTTACCCGCAAACGCTAAAGCTTGCTTTACCAAGGGCTTTGCTAAGAATGCGGCATAAACAGATTGGCGTAATTGGCTAACCGCCATGCCAGTGCCAATATAATCACGCAATAGTTGTAAGCTGTAACCATCACGCACATACGGAAATAACGTGCGCTCGCCTTTCAAGCAAGCCAGAATTTCCTCAACTTGTACTAACTCCATACGGTGTATCTCGGCTTAAATCATCAATCAAATGTCGAAAATGAGCTAAACGGCTTTGTGCTCGTAAACGGTTACAAAGCGCGTCGGGCACACTACCTAAGTGAGAGATACACATTTGAGTTTTCATGATACTAACTCCTCTAGTTTGTCGATTAAGACCTAAGCGCTTGCTTAGGTCGTTGATGTAAATTAGCCTTTAATACAAATGATTTGGCGTAGGGTATGCACCACTTCCACTAAATCCGTTTGATGCTGCATGACGGTATCAATGTCTTTATAAGCGGCGGGAATTTCATCCACGACCCCTTTATCCTTTCGACACTCAATTCCTTGGGTTTGTTGCTCTAAATCTAAGGCATTAAAACGGCGTTTAGCTTCGGTGCGGCTCATCCGCCGCCCTGCCCCGTGTGAACACGAGCAAAACGATTGCTGATTGCCTAAGCCCCGCACAATATAGGATTTCGCGCCCATACTGCCCGGAATAATGCCCAATTGCCCTAATTGCGCACTGATTGCACCTTTACGGGTAACATACACTTCTTGCCCAAAATGCTGTTCTTGCTGCACATAATTATGGTGGCAATTGATCGCTTCTTGCGTTGTGGTAAATTTTGGCAAATGCTTTTGTAAGGCTTCTAACACCAAACGCATCATTTCCCGGCGATTCAGCATGGCATAATCCTGCGCCCAACCGACCGCTTCCACATAATCCTCAAAATGCTGCGTGCCTTCCGTGAAATAAGCTAAATCTTTATCGGGCAAATTGCCTAAGACTTTCCCCATATCTTTTTTAGCTTTTTCAATAAAGTATTGCCCAATTTTATTGCCAATTCCTCGGCTACCTGAGTGCAGCATAACCCATACATCATCCTGTTCATCTAAACACAATTCAATAAAATGGTTACCGCCGCCTAAGGTGCCGAGTTGCCGCCCCCATGTATTTTGAAAGTTGCGTTGCATTTTCATAATGCCGGGGTGCTTATCGGTAATACGCTTCAAATGGGCGGCCATATTATTAACGGTTGCCGCCTGTACTGAGGGTTCATTGTGCTCCTCAAACCCAACGGGCACCGACTTTTCAATCGCCGCCCGCAACTTGTATAAATTATCGGGTAGATCGTTGGCTTTCAGAGATAAACGCACTGCATTCATGCCACAACCGATATCCACCCCAACGGCGGCGGGCACAATCGCACCGCGCATGGGAATCACAGAACCAACGGTCGCGCCAATGCCTACGTGCACATCTGGCATAGCTGCAATATGCGAATGAATAAATGGCAACTGCGCCATATTGCCTAACTGTTGAATAGACGCGTCATCAATATCGTCAGTAAATACTTTAACCGGAACATTGCCTTTGTTTAGGCTGAATTTAATAGGCATATACCTGTTGAATCCTTAACTTTAGATTTGCCCCAGGTATAAAAAAACCCGGAGACTTGCGCCATCCGGGTTTTTGCATGCTGCACATTTACGTACCGCATTAAGCCGGATGACTTTTAACAGTCTCCCAGCGTAATAGCGGGAGACACTATGAATTCGGTGAAATCCTGCGTAAATGATGAGTTGTCAGCATATCAGTGTCTCCTTTTAGGAAGGGTATAGTGGCAATGATTGTAGCTAAAATACAACAGTTGTCAATAATTCTCTGTCAGTTAAATGCCACAAGTTTGCGGAAGGCTAGACAAAGCCTGCAAAGCGCTACAAGATAAGCAATCTGCTTAATCCTTTTTAGCCCCTGCGGTGTGTTATACACTGCTTTTGTTAAGGTTTTACTATGCGACTTGTTTCCCTGATCGGGTTATTGTGTAGCGGTTTATGTTTAAGTGCTTGTGATGAACAAACAGCCAAGCCTGATAACTTACCGTGGCAAGTGACATTAAACGCACAGCACAATCCCGAAGTATTCCATGTAACGGTTGGTCAAAATTCGTTACGCCAGACAATTGAACAACTCAAAAGCTTTCCGGAAATTGCGGTATTTTCGTATGAAGACGGTTCACGTACCTTAGAAGCTTATTTTGGTAAACAACGTATCGGGTTATTTGAGGCTAAATTGGTGGCGGAAGTGGCTATTGATGATGCGACTGTAACCAAGTTGCAACAAAATGCTACCAAAAAAGAAGGCATGGCCAGCGGTCAGTGGAAATTTGAATTAGCGGAAACCGATTTAAAAACCATCAATGATTTACCCATTCGTTCACTGATTTACATTCCAGTCATTGACTACCCCAGTAATATTGTCGAAGAACGCTTTGGTAAACCGTTTGAAATCAAACCCACGCAGCAAAAAGATGTAGAACTATGGTTATACCCAGACAAAAGTATGATCTTGATGCTAGATCGCAATGGGGGTGATATTTTCTATTATGGCTCTGCTGACTATTACCCCATTTTGCAAAAAACCTTATTAACAGCGAAGCCCCGCCATGACTGAAATACGTAATTTACCTTGGTGGCACAGCAAAGCCTTAGAAGAGATGAATACAGAGGAATGGGAAAGCCTGTGCGATCATTGTGCTAAATGTTGTTTAATTAAATTAGAAGATGAAGAAGATAGCACGGTTTATTACACCGACATTGCTTGTGATTTATTAGACGGGCAAACTTGCCAATGTAAGGATTACGCAAATCGTACCACCTTAGTTCCTGAATGTTTGCAATTAACGCCCGATAATCTAGAAAATCTGTATTGGATGCCGCCTAGTTGTGCCTATCGTCTATTGTATGAAGGCAAGCCCTTACCAAGCTGGCATCATTTGGTATCGGGTGATAAACAAAGCATACATCGTATGAAACAATCGGTTATTGGGCGCTTTGTGTACGCTGCTAATGTGAAAGAAGACGATTGGGAGGAGCATGTTGTTACATGGCCGTTGAAACGGAAAATGTAAGCCAACGCCTTGATAAATGGTTATGGGCGGCACGTTTTTTTAAAACTCGCCCTTTAGCGGTAGAGGCTATTAATGGTGGGCATGTGCATGTCAATAATGAACGCGCTAAACCGGCGCGCAATGTGCGTATAGGCGACGAGCTTAAAATTACTAAAGGTTTTGAGACGTGGGTGGTAACGGTACAAGGCTGTCATGAACAGCGTCGACCCGCTGCCGAGGCAAAACTATTGTATCACGAAGCAGATTATCACCGAGCACAACGCGAGTTAGTGATTGAGGAACGGCGTTTACACGGTGTAAATGTCAAAGTACATAAGCCGGATAAAAAAGAGCGGCGACTCATCGAAAAGTTTAAACAATCGTGGTGAGTCGCCAAGTAGTGAAGAAACCTTAACCTACTGCTAATAAACGTCTTAAGTCAATTAAGGCCGCATTAGCACGCGATAAGTACGAGGCCATGATTAAAGAGTGATTGGTAACAAAGCCAAAACCGTTACCATTCAAAATCATAGGACTCCAAATCATTTGTTGCGTGGACTCGAGTTCATTAATGATTTGTTGCAAACTAGCTTGAGCATTTTTATTAGCCAAAACAGGCGCAAAATCAACTTGCACAGCTTTTAAGAAATGCAGTAATGCCCATGCTTGCCCACGCGACTCATAGAATACGTCGTCTATTTTCGTCCAAGGCGTTTTCTCATAAGATTGGGCGGGTACGGGTGTGGATTGTTGCGCTTCTTTATCGCCTGCCATACCCATATTTACTACGTCTTGCCCAACGCTCATACTCAAACGTTGTGATAAAGAGCCAAGACGCTTATCCACCAACCCTAGCCAATCGTTTAAGTTATCAGCACGCGCATAAAATTGGGCATTCACTTGTTGTGGATCAGCTAAGCGTTTAGCATAACGCTCCATCGCATGAATGGCTTCACGATATTCACTTTCAGTTGATGGAAACATCCATGATTGAGAATCAAAGTTAAAACGTGGCTCAGCAATAATAATATCTTTGTCTTCCGCCGACTGTGATTGCGAGCGGCTGAAATCATTACGAAATGCCCGCGCCATATCACGCACTTGGGTTAATACCCCGAATTCCCAGTTTGGCATATTATCTAAATAAACCCCGGGCGGCATAATATCATTACTTAAATAACCACCCGGCTTATCTAGCATAGTATTTGCGACGGTAATCAACGCATCTGTGGTTACCGTGCCGGTAACCATTTTGGTTTGTAGCTCTGCCGATACTTCTTTCGCATTTTCAACGACATCAAAAGTATCGGGTTCTTTACTCCAATAAATACCTAGACCAATCACCACCACTACGTATGTCGCAGCGAACAACCCTAATGTCCACGGCAAACCCTTTTCACGCCATGTACTGGGTTTGTACATACCCACAACTTGTTTGCCACGCTCCGTAGAGGATTTGAGAATAGGCATAAGTTATTCCTTTTTGAATTTTTACCAGTTCTTACATTATAGGAATACTTAAACCGATAAAATATAACATCGTCGGCAATAGGGTTAATTTCAACCTTATTAACTAATGAAAGATAAAATTTCCCGCGCCTCTTGCCGTTGTCTTGCGCCACCTTCCACCAACACATCTTGCAGAATTTCTGCGGCTGCCGAGGCATTGCGTAAATCCATATAAGCGCGTGCCATATCCAACTTAATATCGGCTTCTAAATTATCATCCGAGTGATCGTCTGCTCTAGCATTACTCACCACAGGTGTTACTGTTGCCGTAGAGGTTGTTATAGTTGCAGTCGGTAAGGGATCAGCCACTTTAGGCGCGGCGGCTTGCGTAACAGGCTTAGCGACTGGCTCTTTTTTAAGCGCTTGATTAGCAACACTTACGGTTGGCAGCGCCTGCATTTTCTGCTTTAACAACCACAGTAATGGCAACATAACTAACGCTAATAATGCGCTAATAATCCAAGGGAGATTATTAGAAGAATTGCTTTCCATTGTAGTAATTTTGGTTTGCAATTCTTCTTGCAAAGCATCATTTTGGCGCTTGGTTTCAGCCAACTGCGTTTTTAAGGTTTCGGTAACCCGTTCTTTTTCAGCTAACTGTTTACTAATGGCCGCTGAGTCTTCACTAGCTGCCGCGACAGGGGCAACCGCTGGCGCAGGGGTGACCGCTTTGGTCGAATCTGTATTCTTTAAATTGGCTTCTAATTGCTTAACTTGATCTTCAAGTTTAGCAATTTGAGCATCTTGTGCATGTTTCTGCTCTTCGTACTTGCCCACCATACTCTGTAGGCTAGCATTTTCCTCTTCAACCAGTTTAAGTGTTTCTTCTAATTCTTTACGCCCTTCTTCCAGCTCGTCTATGTTCTCTTTAACATTGCTGGGCACATTGCTTGCGGATTTATTTGTTGCAGGCGCTTCTGCTGACGTTGACTCGGCGACTGTTTCAGGCGCTTCATTAACAGGTTCTACAACCGCAACAGGCTCAACCACTTTGGACGCATCTGACGCTGTACTGTCAGTTTCTGCTTTAGTGGTGGTATTTTTGAAACGATCTGGCTCAGGTAAAATTAAGACCTTACCAAGGATTAAGTCGTGTGCATTGCCCCGACGAAATGCATTAGGATTATCTTGAACAATAGCCCGAATTACAGCTTTCTTATTGCGAATACTTGGATAATACCGTTCAACAATCTTACTTAACGTATCATTAGATTTAATTACCCACTCGCGTTCTTTAGCAACACTGGTATTTACCCCGCTTAATATACCAGTAAGAACTAAAGCTACAGCTAATTTTGGTGAGATAATTTTTTGACTCATAACTATCCAACTAGCGTATCCATTAGGTCAATCATAAACTCAGTATCTTCCTGATTCTGAATTTCCCAGCCCTGAAACCCTAAACTTTGCAAAACCCCATGCCCTTTAGGCGAATCATTCATCAGATGAAAAATTTGTACTAGGTCTTCACGCATATGTAATAAACGCGGACCTACTAAAAACACGTGTTGTATAACATGGATTTGACTATTTACCAAAGGTCTTAATTGCGCCTTTATAATTTTAGACAACCCATTATAGGATTCTTCTAGAAAAAAACCTGCTTGAACTTTGCCCTGAAGGAGTTGTTTTGCAACCAAAATGTAACTATCAACTTGCACTACATTCGTATTGGCAGCGCTAAGATTTGCGGGTTCTAACATAATCATCGCTATTAAATTGACATCAGGATCAGATGTTGCAGCGATATGTAAATTTTCCGGCAAATCTTCTACTTTATGAAAAGGCGAATCGGCGGAGACCGCAATAACCGCTTCGTCTGATTTCCCACGTGGCACGGCAACGGCTTGGAAGCCTTGCTCACGCACTAACACCGCAGCATCAAACGGATTAGCATAAATCAGGTCAATTTCACCACGGTTAAAGGCTTCCCGTTGGCTATTAAAATCGGAATACAACTCTAAATGAATATGAATATCCAACTGACGTTGTAACCATGTATTAAAAATATACCAACCCGCAATCTTATCGGGGGAAAAATCTGGGCTTACTGTCATTACATAGCGCATACCGTATCCTTTTCTTTTTGTTTGAGATCGGCATAAAGAGCTATACAATTTTCAACAACTTTGCGCGACGGCTTACGGCGTACTGATGTATAACTCACAATTTGGTTATCTCTGACATTGGGTATTACAGTGGCATATACCCAATAATAACACCCATCCTTACGCAAATTCTTGACATAGCCATGCCATTTTTTACCAGTTTGGATCGTATCCCACAAATCTTTGAACGCAACTGCTGGCATATCAGGATGACGTAGAATATAATGCGGCTGACCGATCAATTCTTGCTCAGAGAAGCCCGACATCTCAATAAAAGACTGGTTACAATGCGTAATAATTCCCTGTAGATTAGTACGTGACACAATGAGTTTTCCCTCCGGAAAAGGTACTTCTTCATCAAGAATTAAAACTGTTCTACTCTTTCCATCACTATACGTTAGGGTGCATGTGTAAGGTTGCATAACCCCACTACTGCTCACGTTTATCATGGCACATCTCGCTTGGTCTATAAACCAAATCAGCTTATAAACCTCTTTATTGTTTGAGCGGCACTCCCTACCGCATATTTTTTATGCCTCTATTAGCTTGAGGCTACTTTAGATAATTTTACCAATGCTTTCGGCAGCACGTTTTACATCTAAGAAAATTAAGCCAAGGCGAGCATTAGGTTTCGCTAATACGGTAACTACTGCTTCTTTACCGGCATGGGTCATTAGAATGTAACCGCGATCCCCTTTGATAAGCACTTGTTCTAATGCACCACGGGCTAATTCTTCTGCTGTACGATCACCTAATGACAACATGGCTGCACTCATTGCACCTACACGGTCTTCATCCATGCCCGAAGGTAATAAGGAAGCCATCATCAAACCATCTGTGGATAATACGGCTGAGGCTTCAATGTCAGCAGATGAGCCATTTAGGTCACTTAAAATTGAGTTCAGCATTTCAGAACGCATAATTATTCTCCATTGTCCTATATTGTATTTGTTGACGTTATACCGGTATTTCAGTATTACCGTAACGCATTTCTAATGCCCAAACTAAGCGTTTAAAACCTGTTTGATTGAATTGAGGTAATCCACCAATAATCAGTGTAAAACGATTCTGCCCTATGTAGATAGGCCAAAATCCAACTTCACTATTACCACCCGCATCAACAAGTCCCCAAGCTCGTTGACGGTAACCTAAGTTACCTTGTAATAATTCTTTATGTCGCGAATAGACGGCGGTTAAGTTCGCACTTAACGCAGCTAATTCTTCCGCAGCTTCGTGTGTATAGCCCGCACTACCTAAATAAAGCCCCCGACTTTCTGCCAAAATCGCTTTATTTTCATCTGATAAAGTACGTAGTAATTGTGGTAATAGACGTTCTAAGGTTTCTTGTGGCGCACTTTCTGGCTGTTCTAATCCAACAATTAAACCGGCTTCCTGCAACCAATGAATAAACTCTAAAGCGCGTTTTTTCTTATAACCGCTTAAGGCGCAAGCCACCTCAATATTAAACAAAGGTGATTCTGGCTCACGCATTAGGCGATGTAAAAACTCACGCCCGGGTTCGTCTGAGTTATCCTGAACAGCATAATAAGTACCCCCGGGTGTTATACCCAGATATAGGTTTTCCGTGAGTATATATTCGCTCATTAATTAACGACTCCGGGATCCAAGGAAAATAACAATGCTTGAATCAGCATTGTGACATCTTTCGCACTCCTTGCATCAACCTCAAACACAGGTACGTTTAAGGATAAAGATTCTAAACACTTCCGGTATTCGACGAGGCTAGGTTTACGCTGCATATCCATACGGGTAACCCCAACCACCATTTGCTGTTTCTCAATAAACGCTCTAAACGCATTAGTATAAAAACGTACATCTTGAAACGGATCTTTACGGGTATTATCTAATAATAAGATTAAGCCAATGCCGCCCTTTGTCAGTATGTCCCACATAAAGTCAAAGCGCTCTTGCCCCGGCGTCCCATATAAATGCACCCGCTCATTATCACTGAGCTTAATTAGACCATAATCCATCGCCACTGTGGTTTGTGGTTTACGGCTTTTGGTCATATCAGAAGCATATTCATCTGTTGTAATCGGCTTAATATCACTAATAGAGGCGATTGCCGTGGTTTTGCCAGCACCCACAGGTCCGGTAAAAATAATTTTTCTGTTGATCATGCTCATAAAGTTATTTCGCGCTTCCTCCCAATAAACGCTTCAGCAGACGGGCAAATAAACCACGGTTTTCTTTGGGTGGCTCTTTGGTCGTAGTTTGCGCCTTAAGTTTAGTCTGATCTAACTCAAATAAATTAAGATTATTTGCTGCTGTGTAAAATGAGATCACATAGCGTTGCGGTATGGCGAGTGCATGGGCAATTTCAAATACACTACCGGGTCGGTGAGTCCACAGAGCAGCAATACGCATAATATGCGGAAACTGCTCTAAGCGCGTCATGTTCGGCCAAGCAATTAAAGCAATTTTTTGACTTAAATCAGCTCCTTGCTGAACTCTACCCTGTGCAGTCAATAAAGTCACTGCCCAAACAAATCCTTCGAGATCAACGCAAAATTCTGGTTTTTGCTTAACTTGCTCTAGTAATTCTGTAAGTTCATAGCCTACCGGAGTATGAATAAGCAATTGATTAGTCGCAATGGGCATTTTACACAACAAAGCAAATTCATCTGCTCGGCTGTCCATGCTGGTAAAAATTTGCCCTAATTCCGGAAAAATAACGAGCTGCTGATTATCTAAACAGGTTAACTGTACTGCCTGATTTGCCTGTTTAGCGCGGCGTAAGGCTTCCAATAATCCCGACAGAAAATAATTATCGGGTGTAAACGAAGCCAAATCTGTGTGCCAGTTAGCTGCTTGCCGAATATCCTCAGCGTTACCACACAATTCGCGCCAACGTTTTTCCGCCACTTCTGGAGAAACACTAGGCTCTAGTGGCTTAGCAATTTCCTCCATTTCCAACGCCGTTTCGGCTGGATCAAACACCACCGCTTGCTTAATCGTTTCTACTGACGGCAACGGCGGTAATTCATCCTCTTCTTCATCCTCCTCTAATGCGGCTGATTGCATCAAAGTGTTGAAACGCGCTTGTGGCTTGGTGGTATTAATACCAAACGGAGTAACTGTTGGTTGACTAAGACCTAAAGGTTTTTCCGGTGCAGCTACTTTTTCAAATAATTCTCGACTATTAATGACCTCCGCCATTGCAGGTACAGCCGTTGGCTGTACAACAATTAAGTCCTGAATTTTAGTAGCAGCTTCCGTCAAAGCTTTCGACGTAAGCGGTTTTGGAATCCAAACTGTCTGTGGTAAGTCCACGGGGTGTACCGATAAAATAATACCGGCTTTATCCGTGCAATTTAGTTGTGCCCACTCTTCTTTCGCACCCGGATGGTCATAATCGACGATCAGCGCTTCCGCCTCCACCAACTTAACCACCTTAAATAAACTTTGCCCTGCACCCGCAAAGAAGAATTCTAAAATAGCGCGGTTATGCGGACTAATAGATAGCAGTGCGACCTTTAACGGACCTGATTTAGAATGTTTCAGCATAAATCCAATTACACCTTACCACTGATCGGATTCAAGCTGCTTTTCGATCCAAATTGGATCCAACGGTTGCCCGGATTGCTTTATATGCTCTACCATGGCCGCTAGCCTCTCTTTATCTCGCGTATATTGATAAATATTTATAAGTTCTTGTTCTACAACGTGATCAATACGTCCCGCTAGAATTTCCCCTTCTAACAGATCACGAGCCGTATCAATTTGCCCGTATTCTAAACAGGCAAATACTTCGTCCATAATATTGGCATATTCTGTAACAACTGTGCGCTCAACTGTTACTAATTTTTTACCTTGATTTTCTAAACCCGTGCAAAGTTGTGAACCTTTATGCCATCTTTGATTAACAGGTTGTATTAGATCTTGCTCTAACCATGTCTCAAAGAAATTTAATTCGGTTGGTTCTAAATCTGGTTTGACTATTTGGAACATGCGTTCGCGTAAAAGATGCCCAGCATCTCCCAAAGCGATAAATAAATCTTGTAAGCTACCCGCTAAACACTCTTTTAATAAGCCATGTTGAGATAGAAAAATACGCTGTACATGAGCGGATAAATTATGAGGGCTGCGTCTTATAAGATGTGACAAATAACGCCAAACCTTTGTAGGATCTTGATTTTGCGTGAGGTGCAAGCTCTTATCTTGTGATAAGGCAAAAACCATAGGTAATTCAGGCAAGGGTTGGGATATTTCTCCTCCCAAAAGCTTTTTAAACATAAGCGCAGCATCATGGTGAATATTTGTTATTTATAGCCGATTTCTGCATTTTTGACAGATTTTTTTATGATCATAGTCTATAAATCTCCGGGTGAATGGGGATTTCAGATGAGTGGTATCATATGCTACCTAGCTGATACTGCTACAATATTGCATAAAAAGATGGGATGGGGACTTGCCAATGCTTTATCTGATTGTACAAATCGCATTTTTATTACTAATAGCGGTTACAGCCGGTTTAGGTGTAGGTTGGTGGATACGCAGCTTTATAGGCACTCATCATCCTGCTCAAGATGCACTGGATGATCCGTTTGATGCCCGCTTTCGTTTGGAACAATGCCATCGAGACAATGCAGCATTAAGACGAGATTTAAAAGATGTGGGTGAACGTGCCGACAAATTGCAAAGCCGCTTAGACCATATCGAAAATTTAGATACTACTTCATTAGAACAGCAAGAGGCTTACGAAATTCGTATTCAAGCACTGTTAGAAGATTTACAGTTACGCGATGATACAATTGCAGGTTTAGAACATGAATTAGCAGCTTATCGTCGTTAAGCTACATGATATTTTCCTAAATGCCTGTTAACATCGTGAAGGCGTTTCTCTAACTAAGACCTAAAGAATTAATTTAAGGCACTTTATGGCAAATAAGAATGGTTCTTCCGCATCTCTGTTCGAGCGTGATATAGAAATTATTGGTGATATTAACTTTTCAAATACTTTGTATATTCACGGTAAAGTCAGCGGCAATATCAGCGCACCAATGAATTCTAATGCTGCGCTATATGTACAAACAGGCAGCCAAATTAATGGCGAAATTCGTGCACCTGCCATTGTAGTAGCAGGTAAAATTCATGGTGATTTATTTGCCACGCGTCGTATTTCTTTAAAATCAACGGCTGAAGTCATTGGCAATATCCACTATACCGAACTGCAAATGGAAGAAGGCGCTGATATTAATGGCATTTTAACTTGCCTAAACAGCAATCTTCCTGCTTGAGATCAAGCAATTAAAATAAAAACTACTACATAAATCTGAAAAGAATGCTAGCATTAGTTTATAGATAGCATGCATGCAGTATGCTTATTGGAAGAATAATAGTATTCTGTACTATAACAGTTTACTGTTGTGTTAAGGGATATTGATTTATTTAGTATCCTGTTATGTTGATGAAAAGTGAAATTTTGTGGAGATTTTGAAATGACTCATTATCGTTTGCTGGTTGCTGCTTTAGTTGCTGCTTTTGCTTTAACTGCTTGTGGCGAAAAAGCTGCTACTACCACTACTGAGACTAAAGTTGAAACCACTGCTCCAGCGGCTGCGCCAGAGCAAGCTGCTCCAGCAGCACAAGCGCCTGCTACTCCAGAGCAAGCTGCTCCAGCTCAAAAATAATTTAAACAGAGTTTCTGTTTAATTAAGCAAGGCGGTTTCGACCGCCTTGTTTTGTTTTGGGGCTTTAACTAAGCTATTACATCACATTAGGCAGGTTAAATCCTTATGAATTACTACCAATACCACGTATTTTTCTGTACCAATCAACGTCCTAATGGCGAAAATAGCTGCGAGCATTTTCAAGCGCAAGCCATGCGCGATTATGCCAAACAGCGAGTAAAAGCGCTGGGTCTACACAAAGATAATAAATGTCGCATTAATACCGCTGGTTGCCTGAATCGTTGTGAATTAGGTCCTGTCCTAGTCGTGTATCCAGAAGCGGTTTGGTATACCTATGTTGATCAAAATGATATTGATGAAATTATTGATAGTCATTTGGTACAAGGTCAGCCGGTTGCACGCCTAATGGTAGATTAAGCACATGTTGAGGCAAAAACTACATTATTATATTCAACTTACACGCCTCAATAAGCCCATTGGAATCTACTTATTATTATGGCCTACATGGTGGGCACTATGGATTGCGGCTAAAGGCTTTCCCCCCCTACCGATTTTTATTGTTTTCACCCTAGGGGTTGTGTTAATGCGCTCAGCAGGTTGTGCAATTAACGACTATGCAGATCGCAACTTTGACGGGCATGTCGCACGTACCAAGCAACGCCCGCTAGCGGCGGGTTTAATTTCCCCCAAAGAAGCGTTAGTGGTATTTGCTGCCTTAAGCCTGTTTGCCTTGTTATTAGCACTGCCCTTAAATACCTTAACCTTAGAATTTTCGGTGGTGGCGTTGCTGTTAGCTGCCTCATACCCGTTTATGAAGCGCTTTCATCATCTACCCCAATTGCATCTGGGAGCTGCCTTTTCATGGGCTATTCCAATGGCGTTTACTGCCATTACCAACCAGCTCCCGCCCTTATCCGCTTGGCTCTTATTCTGTGCCAACTTACTGTGGACAGTCGCTTATGACACCCTATATGCCATGGTAGATCGAAACGATGACTTAAAAATCGGCGTCAAATCCACCGCCATTTTATTCGGGCAACAGGATCGCCTAATCATTGGTTTATTGCAGCTTGCGACCTTAAGTTTGTTGGCTGTGGTAGGTTATTTGGAACAGCTAACAATTTGGTATTACGCCAGTCTTGGTTTTGCTGCCATGCTATTTATTTATCAGCAAACCTTAATCCGTCAGCGTATTCCCAGCCTGTGTTTTAAAGCTTTTCTGAATAATCACTGGGTTGGTTTGGTTATTTTCCTAGGGATTTTCCTGAACTACGCCTTTGCTTAAACATTCCATGCTCTTTCGGGTTTAAGCTACAATCGGCGCTTTATTAGTTTGCATAAAAGAAGATTACTGTTCCATGTCAAGACAATCCAGTTTTACTCGTGAAGAGCTTTTGCAATGTGGCCGTGGCGAAATGTTTGGCGAAGGCAATGCACAATTACCGATACCAAACATGTTGATGATGGATCGCGTTGTAGAAATCAGTGATAACGGCGGTAGTCACGGTAAAGGGCATATTTTAGCCGAATTAGATATTAAACCCGACTTATGGTTTTTTGATTGCCATTTTCCCGGTGACCCCGTAATGCCGGGCTGTTTAGGTTTAGATGCCATGTGGCAATTAGTCGGCTTTTATCTAGCCTGGTTAGGTAATCCGGGGCATGGACGAGCATTAGGCGTAGGTGAGGTCAAATTCTTTGGGCAAGTGTTACCGAAAGCGACCAAAGTGACCTATAAACTCGAACTAAAACGTGTCATTACACGTAAATTAGTTATGGGCATTGCGGATGGCAGCATGGAAGTAGATGGGCGCGAAATCTACACCGCAAAAGATTTACGGGTTGGTTTATTTACGTCGACTGATAACTTCTAAACCTTAATTCCACTATTTGCTATTGAACTTACTGCCTAGCCCTTGTCCAATAGGCAGTAAGCATGTGCTTGAGTCGGAATAATAAAATGAAAGCCTTATTTCTCACCAGTTTACTGATTTTAGGATTCTTAAACCCCGTGAATGCTGAAGATAAGCCAATGTATGATCGCATTAGTTTTAGTGTTGGCGCTGAAAAAGAAGTCGCTAATGATGTGTTAACCGCCGTGTTATATGCTGAACAACAAGGACAAGATACCGCAGCCATGGCTGATACGGTTAATCAGACGATTACTTGGGCAATGCAGCAAGCTAAGCCGGTAAGTAGTGTGGAAAGTCGAACACTTGATTACACCACGACCCCCATGTATACCGACAGCAAAATTACAGGCTGGCAAGTCAGACAGAGCATTCAGTTAAAAAGCAAAGATAGCAAAGCCTTAAGCGGTTTATTAGGCACATTACAAGAAAAACTACGGATTGAAGGCATTAGTTATAGTGTCTCACCAGAAGTTAAAACCAGCACCGAAGCCGAATTGATTAGCAATGCAATTGCTAATTTCAAAAAACGCGCAGAGCAAGTTAAAGCCAATTTAGGGCGGCAAGAATATCGAATTGTGCGTTTGGATGTGCAAACTGCCAATGACTATGCCCCACCGATGTATCGGATGGCAGCAATGGATGCTTCTGGTGGCGCACCTGCACCGGCTGCACCAGCCTTAGAAGCGGGCAAACAAGCGCTTAAGGTCAACGTGCAGGCGGAAATTGAATTATCCGTCAATTAATTAGCGGATTTACATGTAGAAAAGATTGCGGGCTAATTGCTGCTTCTGTTATGATGCCGCACTTTTCGTACTACCGAATATAGATTTGAGGATACTTCGACATGAAGCCCGGCATTCATCCAAATTACAGAGAAGTCGTATTTCAGGATCTGAGTAGCGGCTTCGCGTTCCTGACCCGCTCTACGATTGATACTAAAGAAACTATCGCTTGGGAAGATGGCAAAGACTACCCCTTAGTAAAAGTTGAGGTTTCCAGTCAATCTCACCCTTTCTATACGGGTAAACAAGCCATTAGCACCACTGCGGGCCGCGTAGAAAAATTCAAAAACCGTTATGCTCGTGGCAAGTAAGCGCTAGTCAGCGTTTATAGAATCAGGCATGATAGAAAAGCGCTCCAAGGGGCGCTTTTTCTTTTTGATCGCAGGCAAAAAAGACGGAGGGACATATGTCTAACAACAGTTTAAAAGAAGATGCACTCAACTATCACGCTGAACCGCGTCCCGGCAAAATTGCTACAGAAATCACCAAGCCGACGACTACGCAACGTGACCTATCGTTAGCCTATACGCCCGGTGTTGCTGAACCGGTGCGCGAAATTCATAAAGATCCCGAAAATGCTTATAAATATACCGGCAAAGGCAATCTGGTTGCTGTTATTTCTGACGGTTCTGCGGTATTGGGTTTAGGCAATGTGGGCGCATTGGCGGGTAAACCTGTTATGGAAGGTAAAGGCGTCTTATTTAAACGCTTTGCTGATGTAGATGTATTTGATATTGAAGTTTCGACACAAGATGTCGAAGAATTTATTACCGTTGTTAAAAATATTGCCATTAGTTTTGGCGGTATCAATTTAGAAGACATTTCTGCGCCGCGTTGTTTTGAAATTGAAAGACGCTTGCAAGAAATGTTGGATATTCCCGTATTCCACGATGACCAACACGGCACCGCCACTATTATTGCCGCTGGTTTAATGAATGCCTTAGAATTACAAGGCAAAAAAATCGAAGATGTGAATATTGTGTGTGTTGGGGCGGGCGCAGCAGGCGTGGCTTCTATGAATTTATTAACCGCCTTAGGTGCTAATAAACAGAAATTGTTAATGGTCGATAGTAAAGGCGTCTTAAGCACGAGCCGTACTGACCTGAATAGCTTCAAACAACAATATGCAGTGGAAACTGATAAGAAAACATTAGCTGATGCGTGTAATGGTGCGGATGTGTTTATCGGCGTCTCTGGCCCGAATATTCTAACGGTTGATATGTTAAAAACGATGGCTGCCAAACCTATCGTATTTGCCTTGTCGAATCCAGACCCAGAAATTGCCCCAGCCGCTGCCTTAGCCGCTCGCGATGATTTGGTAATGGCAACCGGTCGTAGCGATTACCCCAATCAAATTAATAATGTCTTAGGCTTCCCCTTCTTATTCCGGGGTGCATTAGATGTACGAGCGCGTTGCATCAATAGCGATATGCTGAAAGCAGCCGTTATGGCGTTAGCAGAATTAGCGCGTGAACCCGTACCGGCTGACGTATTAGCGGCTTATGGTTTGGAAAAATTAGAATTCGGCAAAGATTACATTATTCCCAAACCGTTTGATAAACGTTTACGTGAACGTGTCCCCAAAGCGGTGGCACAAGCAGCGATTGATAGTGGCGTTGCACGTTTACCAATGCCTTATTAATTAATTCGCATTGATATAGGCCAGCGGCTTGACCGCTGCCTATTGCGGCTAGCCTAGCTATTAGCTTTCTTTAACCGCCTGCCGTAAACCCGCCCGATAATAACGCTGCGCTAATTCATTTTCCCGCACAGATTCCAATAACTCGGCAAACTCTAAATAAGCTTTACTATTCGGTACTTGGCTTAAACTTGCTTCATAATATTTACGAGCTTCGCCGGTCAGTTTTTGCTGATTATATAAGCGCGCTAATAATAATTGCACCGTCGGATTACTGGCTTGATTTTCCGCCCACTTTTCAGCTTGTTGAATCGCATTGGCTAAGCTATGGTGGCGAATCTGCCCATAAACTTCCGCTAAACCCTCATGCCATTGTTTATTTAAAGCTTGGCTAACTAAGTTAGCCGCTTCAATATCATCACCTAATTTAGTTAATGCCTGCGTATATAATACTAATGCTTCCGGATTTTCACGAATTGCACTTGGCAACTTACGCCATAATTCTTGTAACGTAGTTAAATCCTTAGCTTTAACATACTTTTTAAACATGGCCGCTAATACTGCTGACTGAATGCGGCTTAAATCGGCTTCTTTTAAAACATTCAGCTTAATTAAATCAGGTAGTAAATTAATTAACTCTTCCCAATTCGCTTGCTGATATAGCACCCTTGCTAATAATTTTAAAACATACGGGTGTTTAGGGCTTAAATCATATAAACGATGCAGAGTCGCATAGGCTTGTTCTAATTGCCCACCGGTTAATTGCATATCCGCTTGTGTTAAACCAACCGACAAATTCGCTTTCGCATCAGCATTAATGGCTTTTTGTAATAATTGGTCGCGCCGTTCATAAGCCATCTGTTGGTGAGCTGCCCGCGCGGCCGCTAAATAATTTAATAAGGGCGTTTCACTTAATTCAGCATTCTCCGTTAAAATTTTTTCAGCTTTTTCAAAATGCCCCTCGGTTAATTGCACTAAGCCTTGATGTAAAGAACGGCGTGCCCGACTTTGCGTTAAGTGATGCTGTAGCGCCTTAGCATTTGCCCGAATATCATAGATATAGTGTAAAAAACGCACGATAAAATAAAAGCTTAAGCAAGCTAAGAGCACAATCGCCACTAACGTTGCGGTTTTCATTTCAAATTGCCAAACACCCCATGTTATCGTACTTAAACCCGGATTACTTAAAGCGCTTTGTACCAACCAAGCTAAGAGCATTAACCAGAGTAATAATAATAAGGCATAAAACATCATGGCTTTTTCTCATTATTATTAGGTTTGGCGACATCAACATTGGCTTCTAATTTTTTTGCTTCAGCTTTAACTGCTTCAGCAGGCTTTTCGGTTACAGATGTGGAAGGTACAGCTCCAATTTTAGCAGTGTCGCTGGCTTGTTTATTAACCATTGCCATTGCAGCCTGATGCACCACTTCTAACTGTTTCAAACTCCCTGAAATATCGGGCAAGCTGGGATTTAAATCCAGTTGGCTTAAGTTCTTCACGCCTTCTTGCATAGCCGTAAGCTTATTATCTTTATCGTATTGTTTTAATATTTGCTGGATTAAGGCTAATTGCGCCCTAAAGGCTTCGGTTTGTCGAGTTAATAATAAAGTTTTGGCATTTTCTAGGCGTAACTGTAATAAGGTAGTAGCCAAGCGTTGGCTTTCTACATTCATTTCAGTTTGTAAGGGTTGATCTAAGCGCTTAATGACAATAGCTTTATCCAGCTTATCAAAGGCTTGCTGCTTATAACTTTCCCAATCACTGCTTTGCTTGGATTCAGTTTGCTGCTCTACTTGTATTTCCAACGAACTATTTTGCAAATGGGTTGGATTTAAAGCCGCAATTTGTTCAGTCCACTCGTTAATTTTTTGCACATTTTCTTGAATATTCAACGGCTTAAAATTTTGTACCGTATTCATGTCATTCGACAATTGTGTACGCACTGGCAAATAAGAAGCATCGCTAACTTGTGCTAAAGTCTCATCCGCTTGCTTAAACGCTTGCAAAGCTAATGCGGGTTGCTGATTGATCGCAAACTCACGATTCGCCGTTTGCAATAATAGTTCAGCTTGTTTCACCAACCATTCATTCGCCTGCTCAGGCGTATTGGGTTGTAAACGCACTTGTAAGCTGCCCAATTGTGTTAATTGCGCATTGATACTGTCTGCGGTTTGTGCCGTTTGGGTTTGCAACGTTTGTAAAGCTTTAACGGTTGTTTCCTGTTGCTCTTGCGAGTCTTGTACCGTTTTTGCAAACTCGTCCCGAATACTACTGCTATCAGTGGTTTTGCGTAACGTCGCTAGTTCATTTTTTAAATCACTAATCGCTAGTTGATTCACTCGTACTTTATCAATGGTACGCTGCCAATGCTTATAACCGGCGGCAATCGCAGCAACCGAAAATAACAAGGCTAACATCGCAATAAATAAGGTAAACCACTGCGTTTTAGGTCGCGCTTTTTCGATTGAGCTAAGCGACTGGCTATTTGTTGTTATTGGTTTATCAATCATTTAGCAACTCCTCACTGAGCACTTAGTAGTGCTTTAAACATACTTTCATCGCTGGGATCATCCGCCACAATTAACGTACCACTGAATCCCACCATACGCGCCGTCTGCGCAATACGTTGTCCCCCTACTAATAGGGTTAGTTTGCTTAAATCCAAGCCATTATTGGTTAAGGCTAAGAAATTATGCACACTCTCCGCGCTGGTAAAACTAATAATCAAGCGTTGCGCATGAGTTTTCAAATAACGTAATTTCTGCCAATTTAAGGGGGTAGGCTTAACGCGCTGGTAGACATCCAGATAATCGACACTTGCGCCTCGCTCGCTTAGACTTCTTGCCAACAGCTCACGCCCACCTTGACCGCGTACTATTAAAATACGTTGTTGTTCAAGTTGTTGCAGCGCCGCCAACTGCAAAAAGTCTTCTGACGTAAAGCCTGATTGTGCAACTAATGTGACACGATAGCCACAAGCAACTAAGGCTTCAGCGGTTTTTTTGCCGATTGCACCAAGGCAAAGCTGCTGCAAGTGTTGGCGCTGAGTCTCATTACACAGCTCATGTGCAAATTGCACCGCATTAGCGCTAATAAAAATAACGATTTTATAATAAGGTAGCTCAGTTAAACGCAGCCGTGCGGCTTGATTATCCGCCAAGGGTTGAATATCAATGGTTGGGCAAAGCGCTACTTCTGCACCCACTTGTTTAACTAACGCTTGAAAGTGATGAGCTTGATGGGCAGGGCGGGTAATCACCACTACCCTACCCGCTAATGCCGCTGTCATGAGCTTAGATTTGAATCCCTAAGGTTTGTAATACGGCAGCGCCGCCTTGTGTTAGCAAATCCTCAGCAATGGCAATGCCTAATGCTTCTGGATGATTCAAATCGCCCATTTGCTCACAGTAGAACACTTGTGAACCATCTGGATAACCAATTAAACCGCGCATGCGTAATTCATTGCCTTGAATTTCTGCAAAACCCGCAACTGGAATCTGACAACCACCATTGAGACGCTGATTCATGGCCCTTTCGGCACGTACACAAAGCTGGGTAGCTTCATGGGATAAGGGCGCTAATAAGTTTTCAATCCGCGCGTCATGCTGACGGCATTCAATCCCAATCGCACCTTGCCCAATAGCGGGTAAGCTTTGCTCAGTACTTAAATAAGCGGTAATGCGTGCTTGAAAATTTAGGCGGATTAAGCCAGCCGCCGCCAAAATAATCGCGTCATAATCGCCATTATCTAATTTAGCCAGCCGGGTATTCACATTGCCGCGCAAATCACGAATTTGCAGGTGTGGGTATTTCGCGCGAATTTGGGTTTGGCGACGTAAACTAGACGTGCCGACAATTGCGCCTTCGGGTAATTCGTCTAAGGTTTGATAGCGATTAGAAACAAAGGCATCGCGTGGATCTTCACGTTGCAATACCACCGGCAAATGCAAACCTTCTGGAAATTCCATCGGTACATCTTTCATAGAGTGCACAGCAATATCAGCCGTACCTTCTAACATACCAACTTCTAGCTCTTTGACAAATAAACCTTTACCACCAATTTTAGATAACGGGCTATCTAAGATTTTATCGCCGCGTGTGACCATACCTACCATTTCGACTTGTAAGTCTGGATAAAGCGCTTGTAAACGGCTTGCGACGTGCTCAGCTTGCCACATAGCGAGCGGACTGGTGCGGGTTGCGATGCGTAACAGCTTGGTCATAGGGTATATTTTGCCAGCATTGAAATAGCTCGCACTTTACGGCAAAGCGTCCTTAAGTGCTAGTCAACCACAAGAATGTTAAAGACTTAGTAAGCTTGAAAAAGGCGCCTATCTGATGAGTGATAGACGCAAACCACACAAACCGATTAATGATCAAGTAATGAATGTGGGTGATGAAGATTTGGAATTAACATAACCGGAATTTTGCTGTGCTGAGTAACCGTACGAGCGGTTGAACCCAACATAATGGAGCCGTTATGGACTTTGGTATGCGTGCCCATCAGAATTAAATCAACATTATGCGTTTCAGCATATTGTTTAATGACATCGGCTGGATTGCCTGCGCTCACCGCAATTTTTTCGATTAAGCCATCTTGTGCATCGCAAATATCATCTTCTTCTGCGCAATAATTACGTAAGCGCTCACGCATGGTTTCAATGACTTGCTCCATGCTTTCGTTTTCAATAGTTTCGATGTTTTTATCGGGCATATATAAGGACAAAACTGCCTCACCTGTTGTACCAATCGGTGCAACCGCATGCAGCATAATGATTTTGGCTTTATGAATACGCGCCAGATTAATCGCTTGGCGAAACACAGGGCGCATATAATCACCCAAATTAGTGGTATAGAGTATTGTTTTAAAAGGTCTTACTTCTGGCATAACTGTTTATTTTCACCCCTCATTTTATAATAAAAGGCGTCCGTCCCTGCTCAAGTTAGGTAACGGACGCAAACCACACAAACTTTAATTCACCATACCTAATAGACGTGGTAGCCATAGACTTAAATCAGGAACATAAGTCACTAGGCCTAAGAAAACTAACATGGTGAGTAACCAAGGCCATACCGCAATAGTCAGTTCTGTAATGCCCATTTTGGTAATGCCGGAGGCTACATAGAGATTGAGGCCAACTGGCGGATGACACATGCCTACTTCCATATTCACCACCATTAAGATGCCGAAATGAATAGGGTCAATGCCTAATTTAATCGCCATTGGGAACAGAATAGGCGCAAAGATCAGAGTAATACTGGAAGGCTCCATGAAATTACCTGCTAGCAATAGTAAAACGTTAACCGCTAGCAAAAAGACAATCGGACCTAAACCTTGTGAGAGCATCCACTCCGCCAAATTTTGCGGAATGTTTTCATTGGTCATAATGAACGAGAACATAACCGCGTTGGTGATAATGTATAGCAACATAGCGGACATACTGGCAGAGTTGAGCAACACCTTCGGTACATCTTTCAAGCTCATGTCTTTGTAGACATAAACGGCAACCACAAAGGCATATACCGCACTCATAGCTGCTGCTTCAGTTGGCGTAAACAAACCGCTATAAATACCGCCCATTACCACCACAATTAGCAATAAGCCCCAAATAGACTCGCGTAAGGCTTTAATACGTTGGGCAGTAGTGGCTTTAGGTTGACGCGGATAGTTGAATTTCCGTGCCCGATACCATGTGGTAAGACCTAAAAACGCCGCTAGCATAAAGCCGGGCACAACACCCGCCATAAAGAGCGCACCTACTGAGGAGTTAGTCGCTACTGCGTACATTACCATGACGATAGACGGTGGGATCAAGATACCTAATGCGCCAGACGTGGTAATAACCCCAGCGCCGAATTGCTTAGGGAAGCCAGCCTTGACCATTGCGGGCAATAGGATTGAGCCAATCGCCACCACTGTAGCAGGGCTTGAACCGGATACGGCTGCAAATAAAGCACAAGCTAATACGCCCGCTAACCCTAAACCGCCGTACCAATGTCCGACCATCGAGGTGGCAAAGTTAATCATGCGCTTGGCGACCCCCCCATGCGTGAGGAAGTTACCCGCTAAGATAAAGAAGGGAATCGCCATGATTTCAAACTTCTCAATCCCCGTGAACAGCTTTAAAGCCACTGCCTCAATCGGTACGGAAGTCATGGTAAACAGGAAGGTTAATACGGTTAAGCCGAGTGCAATCGAAATCGGCATACCCGTCAGCATTAAAATCAACAATAACGTGAATATGACGAGTGCGCTCATGGCTTATGCTCCACAACAGGTAAGTGCTCAGCGGCATCTTCTAAGCCGTCTACATGACCGTGATCATGATGCGGTAAGTCGCCTGTACGAATGTAATGCACTAAAACTTGTATAAACCGGAAACACATTAAGCTTGAACCCAGTGGCACAGCCAGATACACAATCCACGTTGGCCACTCTAAATCCGGTGTAGTTGGACCTTCAAAGTGTTCGCCAACATCCATGCCCAAGGAATGCAATAAGGCATACGCCATACCGTTTTCCCAGACCATACTTGCACCTAATGCCGCCACAATACCCGTAAATAAAATACCCGCTGACAAAGCCACAATCGTCATAATACGTCGATTTTGGGGTGATAACTTGTTAACCAAGACATCAACACCGACGTGAATCCCCTGACGCACCCCATAAGCTGCGCCAAATTTAGCCATCCACACGAATAAAATAATGCAAAGCTCTTGTGCCCACCCAAAATTTAACTTGAGTAGCGCGTCTTGAAAGCTACCTAAAGGTAAGCCTGATAGATAACGGTGGACAACGGCCACAAAAATGATTGTGGTTGCCGCACCAATTAAAAACGTAATGAAAATTTCTTCAAGGCGATCTAGCCATTTCATACACACCTCCCATATGCGCAGTTTTATGAGTCTCTCTATGTTGAATAGAGAGACTTAATTGTCACCCGGTGAGGCAGAGAATTACTTTGCTTTTTCCTCTTTAGCTTCAGCTTTCTCTTCTTTTGCATCCGCCTTGGCTTCTTTAGCTTCAGCTTTTTCTTCCTTAGCATCCGCCTTGGCTTCTTTAGCTTCAGCTTTCTCTTCCTTAGCATCCGCCTTGGCTTCTTCTTTCGGTACAGAGGCTGTTGCTTTCTTAATAGATTCGATCAAGTCTTTACCAATCCGATCTGCCATTTCTTCATGCACTGGCATTAACGCTGCTTTTAAAGCCGTCGTTTCGTCAGCCGTAGGCGTATAGATTTCAGTTTTACCAGATGCTTTAATCGCTTCTAAGGCTTTATCATTTTCTTCTTTAGCGATTTTGTTAGCATATTCAGTTGATTCGGTCATAGCTTCATCTAAACCTTTGCGTACATCTTCTGGCAATTTATCCCAGAATGCTTTGTTCGCAATAACCGCATAACCTAAATAACCATGGTTGGTTACTGTGGCATGTTTTTGCACTTCATGCATTTTTTGGGTGTACATGTTAGACGGTGGATTTTCCGTACCATCTACAACCCCAGTTTGCAGCGCTTGATAGGTTTCAGAGAACGGTAATACTTGTGGGTTCGCGCCTAATGCACGCATTTCAGCTTCTAATACTTTAGAAGACTGAATCCGCATTTTTAAGCCTTTGTAATCCGCAACCGCTTTCAGTGGCTTATTGGCACTCATGACTTTAAAGCCGTTATCCCAGTACGCTAAACCTTTAATACCTTTTGGTTCTAATTTAGCTAATAAGTCTTTACCCACTTGACCTTGTGTAACAGTATGTAATGCAGCATAACTGTCGAAGATATAAGGTAAGTCAAACGCTTCAAAGTCTTTTACACCCAATGGACCAAACTTAGCTAAAGACGGTGCTAACATTTGTACCGCCCCCATTTGCAGGGCTTCCATTTCTTCCTTGTCTTTATACAAGGTACTGTTGGGGTAAACTTCGACTTTAACCGCGCCTTTAGTTTTCTCTTCCGCTAACGTTTTGAATTTCTCAGCCGCCTTGCCTTTTGGAGTGTCTGGTGCGACCACGTGGCTAAATTTAATCACGATGGGATCAGCAGCATAGGCATATAGACTGGATAAGCCCAATAAAACCGCAGTCGATAAGCTAACTAATGTCTTTTTCATCTCTCTCTCCAATAAGCAATGTGTGGATTAATCACAGAGTTTCTATTGGAAAAAACGTGCCAATTGGGGTGTTTTTTGTATTTAATTTAATTTAGCTTTTTAAATTAGCTACTTAATTCAAATATTTGGCAGTGCAACAATTGACAAACGGTTAGGGTTAATGGCGAACTTTCGCCAGATGAACGTCGAAAGTATGGCGGAAATCCGCCACTTTTCTTTAGTAGTCTATTCCTGCTATAACACCAAGCCTCACAATAGCAATATCACTTTATAGAGAGAGGACGCAGGCATATGGCAGATGATTTAAACCAAGCCGCATTGGATTACCATCGTTATCCCAATCCCGGCAAATTAGAAGTGACGCCGACGAAAAATATGGTTAACCAGCGTGACCTGGCGTTGGCTTATTCACCGGGAGTCGCCGCCGCCAGTATGGCAATTGCCGAAGACCCTAGCAAAGCGGCGGATTACACCACGCGTGGTAATTTAGTGGCGGTTATATCCAATGGCACAGCCGTATTAGGCTTAGGTGCAATTGGCGCGCTGGCTTCTAAACCAGTCATGGAAGGTAAAGCGGTCTTATTTAAAAAATTCGCAGGCGTAAATGCATTCGATATTGAAATGGATACCACCGATGTTGATCGTCTAGTAGACGCGATTAGCCTATTAGAGCCAACCTTTGGCGGTATTAATCTGGAAGATATTAAAGCGCCGGAATGCTTTGAGGTGGAAAAACGCCTAAAAGCCAAAATGAAAATTCCGGTGTTTCACGACGACCAACACGGTACTGCAATCTGTGTAGCTGCTGCAATTCGCAATGGTTTACGCGTCGCGGGCAAAAATATTGAAGACGTTAAATTAGTATGTTCCGGAGCGGGCGCAGCCGCTATTGCTTGTTTAAACCTATTAGTCGAAATGGGGTTAAAGAAGGAAAATATTACGGTTAACGACCGCTTTGGCATTATTTACAAAGGTCGAGTAGAGGAAATGAATCCCTATAACTCGGCTTATGCCATTGATACCGAAGCACGTAGCCTAGACGATGTAATGGACGGCGTGGATATTTTCTTAGGCTTATCCGCTCCTCGCGTGCTAAAGCAAGACCATGTTAGACGGATGGCGGAAAACCCACTGATTCTAGCCTTAGCCAATCCAGAACCGGAAATTCGCCCTGAGTTGGTATATGAAGTACGGCAAGATGCGATTATGGCAACGGGACGTAGTGATTATCCCAATCAAGTTAATAATGTCTTATGCTTCCCTTTTCTATTTCGGGGTGCATTAGATGTGGGTGCGACCGAAATTAACGAAGCCATGAAAATTGCGGTAGTTGAAGCGATTGGCGATTTAGCCATGCGTGAAGCTTCAGATGTGGTGGTATCGGCTTATGGTGGTGCAGAATTCCATTTTGGGCGCGAATATTTAATCCCTAAACCGTTTGATCCACGCTTAATGACCATTATTCCACCGCGTGTGGCTAAAGCCGCAATGGATAGCGGGGTGGCAACCCGTCCGATTCAAGATTGGGAAGCCTATGAACGGCAATTAGAAAGCTTTGTTTTCCGTTCAGGTATGACCATGAAGCCAGTATTTGATCTGGCGAAAACCAATCCACAACGTATTGTATTTGCGGAAGGCGAATCACAACGCGTGATCAATGCCGTACAAATTTTGGTAGATGACGGCATTTGTCGCCCGATATTATTAGGCGATCCGGCAAATATTCAACGTAATATTGATAGCTATGGTTTACGTTTACGGGTGGGCGAGCATATCCAAGTAATAGACCCTCGTAATAATCCCAACTATCAAAAACACGTTGATGAATATTACCAAGTTATGTGTCGCAAGGGCGTAACGCCAGCTTATGCGCGTCGTATGATTACATCACGCACCACGCAATTAGCCGCAACGATGGTGCGTTGTGGTGATGCAGATGCCATGATTTGTGGGGTTGAAGGCAACTTTATTTCCCACCTGCATTATGTGCGGGATTTGATTGGGGCACGTCCGGGCTTAATTGATTTAGCCGCTGTTACTATGCTGATTCTGAAAAAAGGCACGTACTTCTTAACCGATACGCATGTGGGAATAGACCCTAGCCCTGAACAATTAGCCAGTAATGCCGTCTTAACCGCTAATATGATTAAACGCTTCGGCATGGAACCCAAAGTAGCCTTATTATCGCATTCTAATTTTGGTAGTCGTATGACACCTCATTCCGAGAAAATGCGGCAAACCCTACAATTATTGCGCGAACAACAACCAGATTTATTAGTCGAAGGCGAAATGCATGCCGATGCAGCACTTTCGCAAGAAATTCGGGATCGTTTATTTAAAAGTTCAGCCTTTGAAGGTGAAGCCAATATTCTAGTTTGTCCGAACTTAGACTCAGCGAATATTGCCTATAATATGACCAAAATGTTGGCGGACGGTCTGCCGGTTGGCCCGATTTTGGTAGGCACTAACTACCCTGCACATATTTTAACCGAAAGTACCACGGTACGCGGCATTGTGAATATGGCAGCATTCGCCAGTGTAGAAGCAATGGCACGTAAGAGTTAACACGGATAATTGCTTTTCAGAGGCGGTTTGGTTGCCCGCCGCCTCTGTTACCGCTAAAGCTTAGCCCGCTAGTAAGGCTTTTTTGAGACTGGCTTGTACAGGACTTTTCCCTAACCAAATACCGAAAAACGCTTGCTTAAACTCCGCGCCTTCAATAGTGGTTAATACGCTGCCATTTTTTAGTATGTGGATTACATCGCCATCTGTTATGAAATCATATACATCGCCTTTATGTATTTTTTGTTTAAAGGCAGCGATGAGTTGCTCTATTTGACTTTTAAGAGCGGGCAAATCAGTGGATGATTTTTTGAACCCCTCTCTTACAGCTTCTGCCATATTTTCGCTAGTAATCATGGCAGACGTAATTTCAATGCGTAGAGCCATTGGATCGTCTGAATTGAGAATGGTGCTAGAATTATTGTTTTTTTCAGTTAAATACAGCCCTGCTGTATAAAGTGCGAACACTGCCTTAGTCCGAACGCCTTTGCCATTAAGTACTAATTTTTGTCCGCTGAATAGCTGCTCATTTGGAAAATAATCAGCCGAATTCACAACCAGTGGGATAAATAGTATAAATATTAACCACCACCTAGAAAAGAGACGCATATTACTCCTCCGAATAATGGGATCTGCTTATCTATAGCACAGAAAAAACCCTTAATAAATAAGGTAATTTTTATATATTACGTTAGCAATTATGGATTATTTTAAAATTGAATAAAAAATACCGTTCATTTTTTATTCAGCTTATTTAATAAACAGGGTAACATATGCAAACAAAACCCAGCATGGATAAACAGACTTGGCTAACCAATATTTGTCAATATTCCGGTTTATTTATAACTGGAACTGATACCGGTATTGGCAAAACATGGGTCGGAAAACAGCTAATTCAAGCTTTAAAACAACAAGGTAGACGCATTGATGCGCGTAAGCCTGTTGAATCAGGTTGGCAATCTGATATTAAGCAAACTGATGCTTGGCAATTAGCGCAAGCGGCTGAAAATCCACTGGAACATGTCTGTCATTATCGTCTAGCAGCCCCCCTTGCGCCCCCACGCGCCGCCACTTTAGAGAACCTAAGGCTAACCCTAGGTGATTTAAGTAAAGCCTGTTATGCCCACCATGAACAACCCCATTTACTGTACGTGGAAGGTGCAGGCGGTTTTTATTCGCCGATTGCGCACGACGGCTTGAATGCCGATTTAGCTCAGAAACTTAACCTACCGATTATTTTAATAAGCGAAAATCGGCTCGGTTGCATCAATCATATATTATTAATTGCCGAAGCAATTGCACAACGGCAACTAATATTGGCTGGTGTAATTCTAAACACTATCCAACCGATACCCAACACAATGGATAATGCAACCGATTTAGCCAATTATTTAACGACGCCTATTATCGTTTGGTAAATGCGTTTACATTAATGCCGGTAACTCCGATTTACTGGCTTTTTGCGCAGTATTTAAATTTTGTTGTGCGCCAAAGTTAATTTGCCATTCTAAATCATTGCGTGAACCTGCAAATTCTAAAGCAACGTTTTTGCTAATTTTGCCGTCGCTGTATAACTGATATAGCGATTGGTCAAAGGTTTGCATACCATCACTTACACCTTTTGCGACAATATCTTTTAACTCGCCAAATTCCCCCTTACGAATCAATTCCGCCATATACGGTGTATTAACCAAGACTTCTGCCGCTAAATGTAAGCCGTCTTGTTCATCGGGAATCAAACGCTGCGCAACAATCCCGCGTAAGTTGAGCGATAAGTCCATTAAGACACGATGTTTATTTTCAGAGGGAAATAAATACAAAATACGCTCTAAGGCTTGCGTTACATTAGTTGCGTGTAGCGTGGAAATGACTAAATGCCCGGTGTCTGCAAAGCCCAAAACAGCTTCCATTGTTTCGGTATCACGAATCTCACCAATCATGATTAAATCCGGTGCTTCCCGCATAGCCTCACGCATCGCATTGTTATAACTCAAGGTATCAAAACCCACTTCACGCTGCCCAATAATCGACTGCCCGTGTCTAAAGGTGTATTCAATTGGGTCTTCAATCGTCAAAATATGTCCACAATGCCGTTCATTACGATATTGAATTAAAGAGGCCATTGACGTGGATTTACCCGATCCTGTCGAACCGACAAACAAAATCAAGCCTTCCTTACGCATGACTAAATCTTTCAAGACTTGCGGCAAACGTAAAACATCCGGATCACGAATATCCGAACGAATATGCCGTACCACCATTGACGCTTCGCCGCGCTGAAAATAAAAGTTCATGCGAAAACGTCCAACACCCCGCAATGAAAACCCCTTGTTCAATTCACGCTTATGTAAAAATGCTTCCATTTCGGTGTCACTGATAATCTCCGTAATCAGTTGCATAATATTGCCGGGCTTCATGGGTTCACGGCTAATACGCCGTAATTTGCCGCGTACTTTAATCGAAGCATGTGCCCCTGTTGTTAGGTATAAATCTGAGGCATTTTGCTTCACCATCATTTGCAATAACGGTGCAATGCGTAATTCAGATTCCACACTAATAGGCGCTGGATTAGCAGAAGCGGCTGGCATATTCATCGTTGATGCTCCAAGGGTTCAATTGTCATATGATCCAGCCCTTTGAAGAAATCATTATCCTTACTAAAGCGGCTTTCCAATTTCAGTTTCAAACGTAAATCATTTTGCGAATCGGCATGCCGTAAGCCTTCTTGCACAGTAATTTGCCGTGTTTCAATTAAATCAAACAAGGCTTGGTCGAACGTGCGCATACCGTGTTCACGCGATTTCGCTGTCAGCTCTTTCATACCCGGCACATCGCCCTTCAGAATTAAGTCTGCCATTAAAGGGGTATTAATCATGACTTCAATGGCGGCAACCCGCCCATCATCGGTGGCTTTACGTACCAACCGTTGTGACACCACTGCTTTTAGATTTAGCGATAAATCCATTAACAATTGGTTACGGCGTTCTTCTGGAAAAAAGTTAATAATCCGGTCGAGTGCTTGGCTGGCACTATTCGCGTGCAAAGTGGATAAGCACAAGTGCCCCGTTTCCGCATAAGCCACCGCATAATCCATAGCTTCACGGTCTCGAATTTCACCCAATAAAATTACATCTGGTGCTTGGCGTAAGGTGTTTTTCATAGCGATTTCGTAGTTGGCAGTATCCACGCCAATTTCACGCTGGGTAATTAAACAACCTTTATGCGGATGTACAAACTCAATCGGGTCTTCAATCGTAATAATATGCCCTTTAGAGTTGGTATTACGGTAATCAATCATGGCTGCAAGGCTGGTCGATTTACCCGAACCCGTTGCTCCCACCATAATAATCAAACCGCGCTTAGTCATAACTAAATCACGCATAATCGGCGGCAAGCCCAATTGTTTAAAATCGGGAATCGTGGTGGGAATATGCCGCAACACCATGCCTGCACAACCGCGCTGCGTGAAGGCATTTACCCGAAAGCGTGCTTTGCCCGGCAAACTAATGGAAAAGTTACATTCCATTGTTTCCTCAAATTGCTTCAATTGGCGGTCATTCATAATCGAACGTACCAATAAACGCGCACTGCTTTCATTTAAGGCTTGATTGGTTAACGGCATTAATTCGCTGTCAACCTTAACAGAGGGCGCGGCGTCGGCTGTGATATACAAATCCGAGCCGCGCTTGTCCAACATAGAAGCTAATAATTTATGTACATAGCCAACAGCAGCATCCCTATCCATATTGCACTCCTAGTTTAATGAATCCGGATTGTCGGCTTTACGCTTAGCATCGTTTTTATCGACTAAGCCCTTCATGATTAAACCTTTCAAGGACTGGTCGAGGGTTTGCATACCATCGGCTTGCCCGGTTTGCATGGCAGAACGCATTTGCGCGATTTTATTCTCGCGAATTAAGTTACGGATAGCGCGTGTTCCAATCAGAATTTCATGCGCGGCTACCCGACCGCCTCCTTTCTTCTTTAATAACGTTTGCGAAATAACCGCTTGTAATGATTCGGATAACATCGCCCGCACCATTTCTTTTTCCGCTGCGGGAAATACGTCTACAATCCGGTCAATGGTTTTAGGCGCACTCGTCGTATGCAAAGTCCCAAACACTAAGTGCCCGGTTTCCGCAGCCGTTAGAGCCAGCCGAATGGTTTCCAAGTCACGCATCTCGCCCACTAGAATGGTATCTGGGTCTTCCCGCAAAGCAGAACGTAAGGCAGCTTCAAAGCCTTTAGTATCGCGGTGTACTTCGCGTTGGTTGACTAAGCTTTTTTTACTTTGATGCACAAATTCAATTGGGTCTTCAATGGTCAGAATATGCCCATAATCTGTATCATTTTTGTAATCTAGCATCGCGGCTAAAGTGGTGGATTTACCCGAACCTGTAGGGCCGGTTACCAATACTAAACCACGCGGGTTTTCCGCAATTTGCCGAAAGATGCCCGGTGCATTTAATTGTTCTAAGGTTAAAACTTTAGAGGGGATAGTACGAAAGACTGCGCCAGCACCGCGATTTTGGTTAAAGGCGTTTACCCGGAAACGGGCGACACCCGGAATTTCAAACGAAAAGTCGCCTTCCCAATTTTCTTCATAATTCTTACGCTGATGATCGTTCATAATGTCGTACACCAACGCGTGTACTTGTTTATGATCCAAGGTAGGTAAGTTGATTTTGCGCATTTCACCGTCAACCCGAATCATCGGCGGCATACCACCCGACAAATGCAAGTCAGATGCGCCATTTTTGACACCAAAGGCCAAGAGTTGGGTAATATCCATTGTTATTATTCGTTGTTATGTGGATTTATAATTAAGGTCAAAAGTAGCACAATCTATGACAATCCGTGACAATCTCCAGACAATCGGCGAGCGCATTCAGCAAGCCGCACAACGCTTTCATCGCCCTGTAGATAGCGTGCAATTATTAGCCGTTAGTAAAAAACAACCCAGCGATGCGATTGCCGAAGCTTATGCGGCGGGGCAACGTTTATTCGGGGAAAATTATGCACAAGAAATGGCAGAAAAGGCGCAGGTCTTGAACAATTTAGCCATTGAATGGCATTTCATCGGTCCAATTCAGTCCAATAAAACCAAATTAATTGCGCAAACCGCTGCATGGGTACATTCGATTGAAAATCTAAAAATTGCACAACGCTTAAATGAGCAAATACCGGCTGAAAAAGCGCCGTTAAATGTGTGTATTCAAGTCAATATTAGTCATGAAACCAGCAAATCTGGCTTGGCTGCTCATGAAGTGTTGGCATTAGCGCAGCAAATAGCAAATTTACCGAATTTACGCCTACGCGGTTTAATGGCAATTCCCGCACCTGAAACAGACTTTAGCCAACAATGCGCGGTGTTTGCGCAATTGCGGCAATTACAACAGCAACTCACTCAGCAAGGTTTCCATTTAGACACTTTATCAATGGGGATGAGCGATGATATGGAAGCCGCCATTGCCGAAGGCGCGACCATTGTGCGCATTGGCACGGCTATTTTCGGTGCACGCCAATCATTTTAAGGCTGCAAATGCTTTAATTGACGTTGATTACGCACACTGCGCACCGTAAGTTCCTGCCCGTTTTCGGCTTGGCTTAAAAACGGGATTTTGCCTTTCTGTCCGGTTAAAGCGTAGTCCTCAATTAAAGCGGCTTCAAACTCCGCTTGGGGAAGCTGCAATTGTACTAAACCAGCCTGATGAATTAATACAAACAAACGCGGCAACGCAATCTGGTGGGTTTGTTGCGAATGCTGATATAAATACTGACTTAATGCCCAAAACCGAGCAAAGGGATCGTCTGCTAATAACAAGCCTAAGCTATGATTAAAACGTCCAGAATTAGCAATCATATCCCAGAAACGCGCAAAACGATTCATTGCTTGCATCGTATTAAAATCAATACAGTCGGTTTGTAAAATATTATATGGTGGCTGTGGATTGTAAATCATCTTAAACGCTTCCGTGTGGCGCACAATCGGCGTACCGCGTAGTCGCTTTAAGATACCCAATTGAATTTCATGTGGTTTTAAGGCGTAGAGTTTATTAAAACCCTCAGCAAAACTCGCTAAATCTTCACCCGGCAAACCAAAAATTAAATCCGTATGTAAATGCGCATGAGATTCCGTCACTAACCAGCGAATATTCTCTGCTGATTTGTCATTATCTTGCTTACGACTAATTAAAGTTTGCACCTCAGGATTAAACGTTTGAATACCAATTTCAAACTGCAATGCACCCGCTGGAAATAGTTTGATACGCTGTTTTAAGGCATCCGGTAAATGATCAGGAATTAATTCAAAATGTAAAAATGTTTGTGCATCTAAGCGTTGTAAAAAGAAATCTAAAATTGCAATGGTCGTGGCAATTTTTAAGTTAAAGGTACGATCCACAAATTTAAACTGGCGTAAACCACGCTGCCACAACTTATCCATTTCTTGTAAGAATTGGCTCAGTTCAAAGGGGTAAGCGGTTTTATCTAATGCAGATAGGCAAAACTCACATTTAAACGGACAACCTCGGGAAGCCTCCACATAAATGGCACGGTTTTGAATATCATGCTCTGTATAATAGTCATACGGTAACGACAATTGCGCCAACGGGGCAACTTCGCCTTGAATAAATTTTTCTATGGGCAATTCATGATTGAGCAATTGTTCACACAAACGCCTAAAGCTAATCTCACCTGCCCCTTTGATTACATAATCCGCAATATGGCTAATTTTATGGCGTTCTGTTTCATAACTGACTTCAGGACCACCGAGCACAATTTTCAGTGCTGGGCGCAACGTCTTAATAAGTTCTACTAATTGCTCGCTTTCCGTAATGTTCCAAATATAGACAGCCAAGCCCACAATTTCTGGATTTTTAGCTAAAATTTGTTCAGCAATCTCTAACGGTCGCATAGCAATCGTAAATTCCATCATTTCGCTGTCAACACGCAGTGCAGCAAGGTTTGCGTAGAGGTAGCGAAGCCCCAAAGACGCATGCATATAACGTGCATTTAGCGTTGCAAGGACTATTTTCGGCATAAAACGTAGGTTTCTTGGGGTAAATAAGCTGAATTCTACCACTTATCCCAATATATTCCCGCAAAAACTACTCGGAATTAGCGCAAAGCCGCATTTTTATTGGGGTTGGCGGCTATTTTTAGGCAAATCAACCACAAAATTTACCCATTTTAAAAATATTTTCACGTTTAACCTTGTAAAAATTGTGGTAATTACGGCATTTTTCGTTACTTTCTTGCCTACTGCCCCCCTAAGGGAGAAAGCCAATAATGATGCGGGTTTCAAGCGCATTGAAGGAAAAAATCAAGCCGTTTGTCGCAAAAATTATAAAAAATAAATGACAAATCGAATTTGCTTGCACTAAACTCTGCCCATCGTATGTTGTTGTTTATTTGGTTTATATCATTGATTAACTTGGTAAAATACAAAATATAGAAAGTCCGGAACAGGCAAGGATTCGCTGTTCTTAATAACAAGATGTTATCCCGGTGGAGAAAGTATTTTATGGAAAGCTATCACTTAACACTTAATAACAGTTTATGGTTTAACACGAAAAAAATTGATTCAAAAAACTTATTAAAAGCACCCCAAGATTTCCTGCTTTTTAATCCCTTCAATCAATCTGCTGATTTTTAATCATCATTTAACATTCATCAATTACATAGGTTATATCGTTATGTTTACTGTACCTCGTTTTCTGGCCGTGGTTACGCTAGCCATTGGTTTGGTTGGCACTGCGGCTGCGGAAAAGGAGCGGGCAAACTCCAACAACCTCCGGGTAACCGCTACAGCTTATAATTCACATTCAAGTCAAACCGACTCCACTCCCAATATTGCTGCGTGGGGCGACCGTTTGCGTCCGGGCATGAAAGCCATTGCTATCTCTAGAGATTTATTACATCAACACGGTTTAGGTCGTGGTGACAAAGTTAGAATCGTCGGCTTAGGTGAATACACCGTATTAGACAAAATGAATTCACGCTGGCGTAAAAAAATTGATATTTACATGGGTAATGACCGTCACGCAGCTAAACGCTGGGGTCGTCGCCAAATCACTATTCAGTGGAAATAACACAACAAGCAGCTTGAATTGAAGGATTTTCAAAGCCCATGAGCCTAGCTCTTGGGCTTTTTTGATAAAACACGTATGATGCGTGGCTATGCAAACCCCAAGCAACTCATATGATGTCATTATTATTGGCGCAGGCGCGGCTGGCTTAATGTGCGCAGCGCAAGCCGGTTACCGTGGGCGCAGGGTTTTACTTTTAGAAAAAGCTGAAAAAATCGGTAAAAAAATTCTGATAGCAGGCGGTGGGCGTTGCAACTTCACAAATCTACAGACACAAGCTTCTGCTTATCTTTCTAACAATCATCATTTCTGTAAATCGGCTTTATCACGTTTTACCCCCCAAGATTTTTTGGCATTAATGCAAACCTATGGTTTAAGTTGGACAGAAAAAACCTTAGGGCAATTATTTTGCGATCAAAAATCCACGGCGATTGTCGATTTACTGTGGCAAGAGTGCCAAACCGCCCAAGTCAGTCTGCAATTAAATAGCCCCGTACAACAGTTACAAAGGCTTGAGCAAGGCTTTGAGGTTGAAACCTCGCAAGCCCGCTATACCGCACCGCATGTCGTCATTGCCACTGGTGGCCCGTCTATTCCTAAAATGGGCGCAAGCGATATTGCCTTAAGCCTTGCCAAACAATTTGGTATCAGCAATATTCCCTTTAAACCTGCATTAGTGCCGTTAACCTTGTCCGCCGAATTACTACAAGGCTTATTGCAAGGTCTAGCAGGCATTAGTTTAGACGTGATCGTGCGTTGTGGTACAGCGTCGTTTCGTGAAGCCATGTTGATTACACATCGCGGCTTGAGTGGTCCTGCTATTTTGCAGATTTCCTCTTATTGGCAAGCAGGTCAAGCCATTGAAATTAATTTACTACCGAATGTGCAAGCCAGCACTTGGTTAATAGCGCTTGCCCAGCAACGCCCCAAGGTAGAACTAAAAACGGTATTAGCCGACGTACTGCCCTCACGTTTAGCTCAACGCTTCTGTGAAAGACTATTCCATAATCAAGCGTTAGGACAGTACAACCATAAGCAATTACAACAAATTGGCGAACAATTGAATCAGTGGCACATTGTGCCGAGTGGTACAGAAGGTATGCGTACCGCAGAAGTGAGTTTAGGCGGCGTTAATACAGACGAGCTATCCTCCAAAACCTTTGAAGCGAAGAAAGTCGCAGGGCTTTATTTCATTGGCGAGAGTGTGGATGTTACTGGCTGGTTAGGCGGTTATAACTTGCAGTGGGCATGGGCTTCGGGTTGGTGTGCAGGTCAATATGTTTGACCTACACATTATATATAGCGGGTGCGTAAGGCGCTTATACGCAGCCCGTCGGTTTAGGTAAACCACCGTACTTCGTAATAGGCTTCATTGGTCCCGTATTCCATTGTTTAAACAACTCTTTCTGGTCCATCTCTAAATATTTAGCGAACTTACGAATCGGTGGCACAACCCCATGATCATCGTAATATTCACGGGCTTTTTGGATTTGCTCCCATTTTTCATCCGTAAGCTCCACACCATCGGCTTGCGCCATAGCTTGTCCAATTTCTGGCGTCCAATCCGCCATACTTACTAAATATCCATCACCATCACGCGCGGGAAGTACTATACTCATTGCTATCTGTCCTAACTGTTGAATCAATCTTTCAGGGCTTCGCTATATCACAGTATAAAATCATAAAGCGAATACTTATAAAACTTATGCTGACATTTCTTATTATTAAAATTATCTATTTGTAAGCACACGGAGAGTCATTATGAAGTTAGACAAGTCGCAAACCCCTACTATTCCTCATCTGGATAGTTTGAGTGTTTTTGTCAATCCACAAATCAACGCAGATTACCAACAACGGCTACACACTTGGCAACAAGCTTATCCTCAACTAAATGCAGCTAATGAAAGCTATCATGCGTCTGTGGCAACCAATACACCCGAGGCTGCGTACCTTGCCTTAGATCAATTTATGTATCAATTCGGGCTGTGCTAATTCAGCCTTGCTAAACAGGTTTGTGCATCAAGGAACGAAACACAAACCTGTTTTTTCATAATTTAAATTTAAAGGCTATCAACATAACGTTGAGCATCCGCTAAATCAATTGTGCCTTCATAAATTGAACGCCCCAAAATTGCCCCCATAATGCCACTGTCCGCTTGAGCGCACAGGTTTTCAATATCTTGCATATTGGTTACACCGCCTGATGCAATCACAGGAATATTAATGCTGCGTGCTAATTGCGCGGTTTCTGCCACATTGACGCCTTGCATCATGCCATCACGCGCAATATCGGTATAAACAATGGCGCTGACACCTGCTTGTTCAAATTGTTGGGCTAAACTAATGGCAGATACGGCAGAAACATCCGCCCAGCCATCGGTAGCAACCCTACCATTTTTTGCATCAATGCCGACGATAATATGACCAGGGAATTGCTGACACAACTCAATTACAAATTGTGGCTCTTGTACCGCTTTAGTGCCAATAATGCAGTATTGCACCCCTGCTTGCAGGTAAGCTTCGACGGTTTGTGCATCCCGAATGCCGCCACCGATTTGCACAGGCACTTGCGGAAATTGCTTAGCAATGGCGTGTACCACCTCGGCATTAACCGGTTTGCCCGCAAATGCGCCGTTTAAATCCACCAAATGTAAGCGACGTGCGCCAGCGTCTACCCAACGTTGCGCCATATCAACCGGATTATTGGCAAAAATGGTAGTATCGTCCATACGACCTTGGCGTAAACGAACGCATTGCCCATCTTTGAGATCAATAGCGGGTATCAGCAGCATGATATAAGTCCTGAACTAACAAAGGCTCTGCATCCTACCGTAAAATACTTGCACCGTCAGGTCTTTTGCCTCAACCTAAACATAGATTTTCAGACATAGAATCACGGGGTTATCTTGAATGAATGATTTCACAACTAACAACGCTAGCAACACCGATTTTTTAAGTTCTACCTTCTTAATAGGTAATGTTGGCGCACCTTTTATAATCGGTTTAGCTGTAGGCTTTTTTGCTAAAAAGATGCTGCGTATGGCCTTATTTTTAGCAGGTGGCGCAATTGTTCTATTATTTGTATTGGAGTATCAAGGTTACACCACGGGTGTGAGTGATAGTCGTTTGCAAGATGCCGCCAATGCAGCTACTGGCTTTGTGCAAAATTCTGGTAATTTTCTAGTAGATCGTCTGTCTAATATTACCAGCAAAGGGGTAAGCGGTGCGGCGGGCTTTTTTGCAGGTTTAAAACTTGGTTAATTATTGCGAGAATCTTATGCAAACCCAAATTCAAGTTGAAAATATTCGCTGTGGCGGTTGTGCAAACAGTATTTCAAAAAAGCTGCAAGAAGATGAACGTATCACGGCGGTAATGGTCAATGTAGAAGAGCAGACAGTAACGATTGATAGCACGGAAGAAGTACGTGAAAGCGCAATCAAAACGCTGTTTGGTTTAGGTTATCCCGAACGCGGCACGGTAGAGGGTTTAGAATCCTTTAAAGAAAAGGCTAAATCCGTCGTGAGTTGCGCGATTGGGCGAATTGATTTACACACCAAAGGCTAAAAGAGCATGAAACACTGGTTAGCCCTTTGTGGATTAGCCACCTTGCTGGGCACAAACCTAGTATGGGCAGATCCCAAACCGGTTACAACAACGACAACCCTATCCACTACCAGCGAAACGACTAGCGCAACGGGTAAAGCCACTTCCACAACGGTGACGACTAAAACCAGCGCGACAAGTACTGGGAAAGAAGCCGTCGAAAAAACGGTACAAGAAGACGATAACCTCAAAGAGTTGTGTAGCACTTATGCTGAGGAAGATAAAATTGTCGCTGCTGACCGTGAGAGTTACATCAAAAAGTGTCTGTCACAAATGACGGATTTAAGCGAAGGTATGCAAGAAAGTGTGCCTTTAGTTTCAGACAATGAGATCGACGCTACGGCTGCGCCTAGTTCACGTAAAATTAATGATGATCCCGAAGCATTAATTAAAAGTGAGTTAGTCGATGCGCCAACGCCCGGAGCAGAACAACTGGATTCTGCCCCCAAAGCGAATTAGATGCCTCAACGACGCTTAGCTATACGCTAGGCGCTCGCTCTGCTAGTAAACTATAGGGCGCGGGATTGATTTTAGGCGTTTGCTCTAATAGTAAGGCAGTCAATAGATCAACAGAAGCTGGACTTAATACCACACCATTTCGATAATGACCTGCATTCACATATAAGCCCTTAATTTCAGGGTGTTCACCAATATACGGAATACCATTCGGTGAACCCGGGCGTAAGCCGCACCAATGATTCAGGACGGGCAAATCACGTAAGGCAGGCATTAAATCATACGCAAATTCACGTAATTCTTGTTTAGCTTGCTCGGTCGTTTGCTTTTGAAAACCTTGATATTCCAACGTCGAACCGCACAGAATACGACCGTCTTTACGTGGAATTAAATAACGCCCTTGATGCATTACAATACGCTTTAATAAGCCTTTTTCAGCTCTGAATAAAATCATTTGCCCTAATACAGGCTCAATTTTTATGGGTGATAACTGCACTGCTGGGAATAAACCTGTCCATGCACCGGCGGTCACAATGACTTTTCCGGCTTTAAATACAGAATGCCCCACGCGTACCCCAACCGCTTGATTGTTTTCAATCAATAGTTCATCGACTGGCGAAAATTCCGCAATCGTCATAGGACGTAATCGCAACCCACTCCGCAAAGAATGGGCAATGCGTGGATTCCGTACCTGCGCCACATCGGGTAAATAAATACCACGAGTCAAGTCCGTATTAATCTGTGTTTCACAATCCTGCATTGCAGCGAATGAAGTGAAATGCTCCAATTTGTAGGCGTAACGCTGCGCCCAAAGCTTGGCCGCCTCTAATTCAGAGTCATCCGCGTACAATGAACCGGAATTAATATATTGCGGATCGACACCACTTTCCGCTAATAAAGCTTGGCATAACTCTGGATATTGTTGTTGGCTCGCCTTAGCCAGCACAGACACTGCATCGGGATAACGCCAAGGATATAAAGGCGATAAGATACCCCCACCCGCCCATGTCGATTCACGACCTAATTCTCCTCGCTCAATGAGCATGACTTTTAAGCCTGCATCATGCAGGGAACGTGCGGTTAACATACCGAGAATGCCACCGCCCACGATAATAATATCTTTCATTGGGTATGTGTGTAGTAACAGGGTGGCTCAAAGTATAAAGCGCGGGTTACGACGCATCCAGTCACACGCGACTATTAACCGAATTTTTCCGTAATTTAATTAAAATTTTTTTAGGTAGACAAAAACATAGCTTGTGGGCAGTTGCACTTCTATTTAATTTGCTTTATTGTCAAAAAAATAATCTATTAGATTAATTTTTCTTCTTTTATTATTTTTAATAAATGATATTTAAATATCATTAATAAAATTTATTAAGCGAGGGCGTGAGCTTACATCAACTCACATAAATAACTCGTTTCCGATTGCATGCGGGCTACACGCAAAAGGATAGACCATTTTATGATGTACAGGGCTAATGTTAGGAATTTTAAATTAGTAGCGTTTGCTTATGATGAATACTAAATGTTTTTCATTAGCAGACGTGATTCACATCCATTTAGTTGGGTTCATAGACGAAGCAGAAGAAGAACGCTTAGCTAAGATGTTTACCCAAACTAAAAGTGGTGTGTATAAATGGCAAGTTGTTGATAATACTAAACAAGCAACCATGCTATTAGTTGCGGCTATGCAGGAAAGTGACTTAACGCCTTGGTTAGTTGCGCCTTATAATTTTACATCAATCCAATTAATCGCTTACTCACCAACTCCATTAATGAGTGCGACTTGGCATTTTATACGGCCACCTGCTAATCGCATTCCGTCTTATTTAGATTTTTTCAAATTGGTTAAACAAATCAATGAAACGTCTGATACGGCAAAATTCAGTGAGAGCAAACCGCCTAATACAGTAGTAAGTGTGCCAACCCCTTTAGAAATAGTGCCTAAACCTGTTATTAAACCATTAACAACGACGATAGCGGGCGTAGAAAATTCTAAAATTCTATTTGTGGGCAGTGTCGGTTCGGGCAAAACCACGGCTATCCAAACCTTAGCCGATGGAAAATTGCTAACGACCGAAACCACACCTAGCGATCACGCCCAGTTTTTGAAAAAAACCACTACGGTGGCAATGGATTACGCGCCGTTAGAGTTAGATAAACAACGACGTGTACATATTTATGGCGCACCGGGGCAACGTCGCTTTGATTTTATGGGCGATATTTTAAGCTATAACGCGATTGGGCTGGTGATCTTGGTCAGTAATGGTATGAGCCAGCCCTTATTGGAATTAAATTATTATATTAATCAACACCGTCGTTTTTTAAATCAACGCCCCGCCATTATTGGCGTTACACATAATGATTTGAATCCCAAACCATCCATAAAAGAGTATCGCCAATTTCTAGAGCAGATTGGCGCGGTTTGGCCTGTATTTAAAGTAGATGCGCGCAGTAAAGCTGATATGTTGAACCTCATTGAGGGCATATTTGCACAGCAGCCAGCCGCTACTTTAGACGTAAAAGCTGTTTCTGAAGGGTATGTTAAAGACAGAAATAGCATTCGTAACTTGTAAGAAATAAATTTAAGGAGAATACCATGTCTGCAACCGTTGATAGCTTAAGAAAATTAGATGGTTTTCTAGCCGCAGCATTAGTTGATTCAAGCAGTGGTATGATGTTGGAATCGGTTACCAATGGTAACTTTCCAGTAGAAGTAGCGGCGGCCGCCAACACGGACGTCATGCAAGCTAAATTACGCGCGATGGATGCGATTGATTTAGGTGACGATACGATTGAAGATATGTTGATCAGCTTAGGCACACAATATCACCTGATTCGTCCCTTAGCATCCAATCGTGAGATCTTTGTTTATACGGCGCTAGAGCGTAGCCGTGCCAATCTAGCGTTAGCCCGTCTTGAATTGAAAAAATTAGAAGGCAGTATTAAACGTATCTAATTTTTATTCCAATAATGGTAGAGGGTTCGACCTCTACCGTATGCTTTGGCGCTATTTGTTTAATTATTAAACCATTCTTGACGATTAAATCCCACACTCGAACTATTCCAGAGTACAATCAAAACTTGATTAGTCAGAAAAGGATTCATAGGTTGTGGATATTGCCATTCTGTTTGGCTTAATTTTACTCAATGGCTTTTTCGCCATGTCAGAAATTTCGCTGGTGGCTGCTCGTAAAGCGCGTTTGCAAAATTTAGCGCAGCAAGGAGACAAAGCGGCTGCTACGGCTTTACGTCTAGGCGAAGACCCTACTTTTTTTCTTTCAGCCGTACAAATTGGTATTACTTCCATTGGCGTCTTAAATGGGATTGTGGGTGAGTCTGCATTAAGCCCACCGCTCAGCGCATGGTTACAAACTTTTGGTATGCAAGCTGATATTGCAGACCCCTTAGCCACAGGTCTTGTGGTAGTCACTATTACTTATTGCTCGATTGTGTTAGGTGAATTAGTGCCTAAACGCATTGGGCAAATCAACCCTGAAAGTATTGCCTGTTTTGTAGCTAAACCTATGTATTGGCTGTCGATTATTGCCAAACCTTTTGTCATGTTGTTATCAAGCTCCACCCGTTTATTATTAAAACTACTGGGTGTCAAAGATGATAATGGCAATACCGTTACCGAAGAGGATATTCATTTATTACTGACAGAAGGCTCTGATGCTGGGGTTATTGAAGAACAAGAACATCAAATGGTGCGCAATGTATTCCGTTTGGATGATCGGCAAATTGCTTCTTTAATGGTGCCGCGTAATGACGTTGTTTATTTAGATATCGACAAATCCCTAGAAGATAACCTGCATAATATTGAAGCCCACCATTATTCCCGTTTTCCAGTAGTACGCGGTAACTGGGAAGAAGTACTGGGTTTGGTTAGCACCAGTCAATTATTGAATCAAATTCTACGCGGTGAACAACCTAACCTACGCGAAGCCTTAAAACCCGCTGCTTTTGTACCCGAGTCGTTAACTGGCATGGAATTGCTAGAAAACTTTAAAGATTCTGGGGGGCAAATGGTATTCGTGATAGATGAATACGGTGAAATTCAAGGCATTGTGACTTTACACGATATGATGGAAGCCATTGCTGGTGAATTTAAACCACAGCATCAAGACGATGCGTGGGCAGTACAGCGCGAAGACGGTAGCTGGTTAATGGATGGTTTAATTCCAATTCCAGAGCTCAAAGACCGTCTCAACTTACGCTCTGTGCCAGAAGAAGATAAAGGCCGCTACCACACGCTAAGCGGTATGATTATGTTGTTATTAGGACGCTTGCCGAATACGGCCGACGCTTGTGAATGGGAAGGTTGGCGCTTAGAGGTCGTCGATATGGATAGTACGCGCATTGATAAGGTATTAGCGATTCCTTTGCACAATGTGACCATTGATACCCCTTTATTAGAAGAACGCACGCCTTAACATGACCTTCTATCCGTTGCTATAGAGATAACCTATAGCAACGGTTCATTAATCCCACCGTTTATCCTGAAATTATTGCCACTTAGTTTTTTTATCAGCTTGAAGAAAACGCTTATCTCGCCTACACATTATTTAAATTTATAAGCCACTTACTCTAGCAAGCATTAGCTACCATGATTGATTGAACCGCTTGGTAGCCCTTCATTGGCTTGCTGGGAAAAGTGTCATGCAGAATGCGCGCTGGATTTTTTCGCTTATTTGTCTCACCTTACCGTTCAGCAGTAACGTACAGGCAGCAACCCCTAATGCTTATTTAGCAGCAAATACGACAGATCGTATTATTGTCAAACTTAAACCCAGCAGCAGTCCGCAAACAGCTAAAGCCAGTGTAGAAGCGGTTGTGCAAAACGCAGGCATTAGGGCCAGTTATAAAAAGCCTAGCAGCAATAAAGCGCATATTGTGCAATTAGCTCAACCGCTATCCTTACCTGAGGCGCAAGCCTACGCTGCACAATTAAGCCATGATTCCAGTGTAGCTTATGCTGAGCCGGATCAATTGATGTTTCCCAGCGATGCGTTAACGCCGAGCGACAGTTCTTACGCTAATCAATGGCATCTCAATACGGCGAACAGCAATAACCCCAGTGCAAGCAATCTTCCCGCAGCATGGGCAGAAACCACTGGCAGCAACAAAATCGTGGTTGCTGTCGTCGATACAGGCGTACTTAACCATGTGGATTTAGCGCCCCGCCTCATCGGTGGCAATGCTGCCAGCTCCGGTTATGACTTCGTAAGCTTTGCCAATCGCGGCAATGACGGCAACGGACGCGATAACAACCCTTCTGATACAGGTGATTGGGTATCAACCTATGATGTCTCTACTGCTGATTTTTCAAATTGCAATCTTCGTGACAGCACCTGGCACGGCACTCATGTCGCTGGCATTATTGGTGCTGCTAGTAACAATGGACGTGGTGTAAGCGGGGTCGATTGGCGAGCCAAACTACTAACGGCGCGTGTATTAGGCAAATGTGGCGGCTATTTATCCGATATTGCGGACGCGATTCGTTGGTCAGCCGGTGAAAGTATTGATGGCGTTGCCAATCCTAATCCTGCGAAAGTCATTAACTTAAGCCTAGGTGGCACAGGTGCTTGCGGTCAAACTTACCAAGATGCCATTAATAGTGCAGTAACGCGGGGGGCAACTGTAGTGGTGGCGGCGGGTAATGCAGCAGCGGATGTAAGCAGTCAACGCCCAGCTAATTGCCAAAACGTCATTACGGTAGCGGCATTAAATAAAGTGGGCGGTCGTGCTAGCTTTAGTAATTACGGCAGCCAAGTGGATATCGCCGCACCCGGTGTTGGCATTTTATCCACTCTCGATAGCGGCAAAACTACCCCTAATAATGACCATAGTTACGCTTACTATGACGGCACGAGTATGGCCACCCCACAAGTATCTGGCGTCATTGCATTAATGTTGGCGGCTAACCCTAAATTAACCGATGGCAGCTTAACGAATGTACCGGCTTTATTAGAAGCTCGTTTAAAAGCGGCCAGCCGCCCTTTCCCGACTACAGTTGATCGTGCTTGTACCACAACCACTTGTGGCGCGGGTATGTTAGACGCTTACCAAGCCATTCGTGCGGTTAAACTACCGCCAGCCGTTAATGCAGGCACAGCCTTAACTGTACAAACCGGTGCGCAAGCCAGTCTACAAGGCAACGCACGCGATGCTTTTGGCGGTGTAGTCACTTATCAATGGACACAAATGGCGGGAACAACCGTTAGCTTAAGCAATAACCGCAGCTTGAACCCTAGCTTCACCGCACCCAACCATGCGGGCACATTAAAGTTTCGCTTAACCGCAAGTAACGAAGTTGGCTTAAGCGCCAGTAGTGACCTTACAGTAACCATTGCCAACTCAACCGCAAAATCGGCTTGCGATGCCACAGCCTTAACATTGAATCAAACCAACAATGGGCAATGGCAAAGCACTTGTTTAGCTACTAATCGCACAACCCGCCATTATGCCAGCTATTACAACTTCACATTAACGCAAGCCAGCACGGTTACCATTGACCTGAGTTCTAGCGCTCAAGACAGCTACTTATATTTATTAAGTGGGGCAAGTAAAACCGGCAAAGTGTTAAGCGCAAATGACGACGCGAATGGCAGTTTAAATTCACAAATTAGTCAAGTGTTAGCCGCAGGGACTTATACGTTAGAAGCTACTACTTACGCTGCGCAAAAAACAGGGAATTTTTCAGTGAAGGTAACTGCTAGCGCTTTAAATAATGTCTGTAAGCCTAACTCTATTAAACTGGGGCAAAGTTTAAACGCAACTTGGTTGGCTAATACCTGCGCTTCTAGCCATCGCGGTAATGCTTTTAATGCCCAATATTATAGTTTCAGCCTCAATAGCCCTACCAAAGTGGTGATTGACTTAAGTTCAGCCCAAGATACCTACCTTTATTTATTAAGTGGTGCTAATGCCACTGGCAGCCTACTGGCACAAAATGATGACAGCAAAGGCACAACCAATTCACAAATTGTGCAAACCTTAAATGCGGGTACTTATGTGATTGAAGCGACCACTTTCCGCCCGAATATGACAGGTACAGTTAAAGTAAGTCTGACCGCCATTAATTAAATTACTGAATTTTTTACAAAAAAATAGGCAGCCATGAATGAGATGGTTGCCTTTTTGAGGTGAAATGACTCTTTATACAAGATAGACCTGCTAAACTTTTAGTCTCATCAAGTCCTATCTCATTTAGGAGTATAGACAATAAATGAGCATAAGATAGGTTAAAACGCGGTAATAATGCGAAAAATTTTCAATTACGCTTCAAACTTATAACCCACTGAATAAACCGAATGAATCAGCTCTTGCTCAGGCGCAATTTCTGCCAACTTTTTACGCAACTTCTTAATATGACTGTCAATCGTACGATCCGAAACAATACGATTATCAGGATAGACTTTTTCCATTAAATGATTACGTCCAAAAATCCGCCCCGGTTGCTGCTGCAAAATATCCAGCAATTCAAATTCAACTAACGTTAGAACCGTTTCTTGCTCCTGATAACGCACAATTAAGCGATTACGATCCAATTCTAATCTATTCAGCGGTGGGGTTTCTGTTTCAGAGGCAGGGTTTAGTTGCGTGCGACGTAATACAGCTTTAATCCGCGCCACTACCTCACGCGGACTAAAGGGCTTACAAATATAATCATCTGCCCCCAATTCCAAGCCTAAGAGACGGTCGATTTCTTCAACCCGCGCCGTTAGCATAATAATGGGAACGGCTGAAAATCGACGAATGTCTTTACAAATCTCTAAACCGTCTTTACCTGGTAACATGACATCCAGCAAAATTAAATTAGGTTTTTCTTGTTGTACCCAATCCACGACTTGCAAACCATCATTAATACAATGCGTGCGAAAATTCGCATTCTGTAAGTATTTTTGTAATAAATCAGCAATCTTTGGCTCGTCTTCTACAATCAGAACTTGTTCCATGCAACTTTCTTCTAATCTGTTATTTGTCTATAGGCAGTTTAATACGAATAGCTAAACCGCCCAAACCGGCAGGCGCGGCACTAATACTGCCTTGATGCGCTTCCACAATATTTTTACAAATGCTCAAGCCAATTCCCGCGCCGCCAGTTGCACGATTACGTGAACCTTCCACACGATATAAACGATCAAATAAACGTGATAAGGCTTCGGGTGGCACACCGGGCGCGGAATCTTGAAACACAATTTCTATATAGGTGGGACTGATATAAGTTGCAACCTGCAATATACCCGGCTTATCCGTATAGCGAAGGCTATTTTCTAACAGATTCTTAAACAATTGGTGTAAGCGTTGACTATCCGCTTGCAGCCAAACAGCTTGTGGCTTAATCGCTTGGCTATCTAAATATAATTGTTTTTCTTGTAAAACCGTATGATACACCGTCAGGGTTTCTTGTAGCACTTGCGTAAGATTAACCCGACTTTTCTGATAACTTAGCGCCCCATTATCGGACATTGAAAGGTCATATAAGTCATTCACTAAACGTTCTAAATGCACAGCTTCTTGATGTAAGGAAGCTAAGGTTTGGGCATCCGCTTGGTTAATGCCATCTTGAATCGCTTCAATTTCACCACGCAAGATAGCTAACGGCGTGCGCAATTCATGCGCAATATCCGCAATCCATTGTTTACGCGATTGCTCATTTTGTTGTAAACGCTCGGCTAGTTGGTTGAAATCTTGGGTTAATTGCGTTAATTCATCATGTCCAATCAAGGGCATACGCAAGGCATAATTGCCATTTGCCAATTGCCGAGTACCTTGCCGTAATACTTGAATCGGGCGACCTAATTGCCGTGCTAGGTAATAAGAAATTGTTCCCGCCACTAATAACATAACCAAACCCACAATCCACAAAGTGGTTTGTAAACGGTCGGCAAATTCCAGATCAACTTTTTCAGTTAGGCGTTGGCGGGGATGTAAGCCTAAGTAACCTGAGTTCGACGTAAGGCATAGCATTAGAGTATGGCTAACGCATTGATATTTAAGTTCAATGAGGGTTTCTTCGCTTGATAGGAATACGCAATAAGCCCGGCGATGACATGAGCGACATAATGAGGCAGTGAACGATGGCGAGAATGCTCAATTTGCGATTGATTTTTCAACTGATCGTTAATGGTTTCGATGATAAAACGCTTACGCAAGAGCAATTGATCGAAAGTAGAACGCACGACCTGTTTCATATTTTTCCGTAACGAGGTAATCCATTCAATGCCTTGCTGAGCGAGTTGTTGAGCCAATGCCTGAGAGAGATAGCCTGCATCCCCAAAGACTTTGCCAACCACGGATTTCATCAGGGTGGGAACGGGTTGGCGATCATCGACATTACCCGCACTTAAGGCAAAGGACACGATACCACCTTGATCATTCACCACGAGATGCAGCTTGAAGCCATAGAACCAGCCGGTGGATGACTTCCCTCGTCCTGCGGTATTGGCAAAGGTCTTATGACGGGGAATCCGAATATTGTCACAGACGCGTAAGGGGGTGGAGTCAATGAAGGCAATTCCGCGACTGGCTTCACAGCGGGATTGCATGAACCGCGTCAGCGGCACTAATACATCGGGAACGCGCTCAATAAACCGTTGATAACTGGGCAACTGAGGAAAAGCCGACTTCAAATAGACTTGAACATGTTTGAGGTAATACCACTTGAAGGTGTGATAGCCTGATTGATGGTAATGTACCCAAATCGTCATCACTTCACTCAGACTTAAACCACACGGACGATTCCGCTTTGGGCGGGTGGTCGGGGGTTCTAATACACTCGCTTTCCAATGCGGTAAAAAGCCTTGGCAAAAATCATCTATCTCGCAGAACAGTCGTGTTAACATCAGGGTAGCAGCCTTGCGTGGGTAATTTTAGGATGTGGTTATCCCATGAAGTATTCCACAAAAGGCTGCTACTTGCTTACATCGAACTCAGGTTAAGTAACCTACCGTTTGTTTATCCACAACTAAAGGACGTAAATTGCTGGGTAATTCTAAGCGGGGATTGCCACGAATTAATTGCTTTTGCGCATCTAATAGCACCACGCGCCCAATATAACGGTCAATCCGCATTTGAATATGTGGCGGTGGGCGTTTATCGTCTTCAAATTCTGCTCTGGGTCGCCGCCGCCCTTCGTCACCATCGACTGGAAATAAACTACTGCGTACCGCACTGTGCAATAAACCCGACCATTGGCGTGGATCATCTACCAAGTCATGCCAATTACCATTACGTTGATAATAATCAGTGAGTTGACTTTCTAATTGCGCCAATGAACGATTTTCTTGCTCATTCACATAGGCAAGAAAGCTGGAGGTAAAATTTTGTTGAATAACAAAGGCCATGCCTAAAATTGCAATTAGGCAGGCGGCAAATAAAGCAATAAATAATTTGGTACGAATGCTAAGTATCATGAGGTTATAGACCCTCGCGCCTATCAATAGTTTAGCACTGTAGCCGATTTAGCAGTTCTATACGTAGTCATGTACGCATAAATTGCCTGCATTGCACAATATTTCATAACTAATCGTACCCGCCGACCGTGCTACCCGGTCGACTGCAATATGCTTGCCCCATAATTCCACGGTATCACCGGGCTGTGCTTCAATACCCGTCAAATCAATGACCGTCATGTCCATTGACACCCGCCCCAAAGTACGGGTTTCTTTACCGTTTACCCAAACTGGCGTACCCGTCGGCGCATGACGCGGATAACCATCCGCATAACCACAAGCAATTACTCCTGTACGCATATCTTCTGGACAAATCCAACTAGCGCCATAACCAATGCTTTCACCTTTTGGAATGGTATGCACCGCAATCAGGGGCGCGGTTAAGGTCATAACGGCTTGTAAGCCCTCGGCTTTAGCATTGCCATTCTCAAACGGACTTGCACCGTATAGCATAATGCCGGGGCGTACCCACTGGGTATGCGTTTGCGACCATGCCAAAATACTGGCGGAATTCGCCATACTCAAGGGGGTTTCAATGCCTGCGGTATACTGCAAAAATTGATCAATTTGCGCTTGGGTATGTGAATTATCTTTTTCATCCGCACATGCCATGTGGGTGACTAACCAAGGCTTAGAGCGCACATTGGAATGTTTGCTTAACTTGTCAAATAAGCTACGCGCTTGTTCTACTGGAAAACCTAAACGGTGCATACCCGAATCAAGTTTAATCGCAATATCGACTTTCAGACTATACGGGGCACTATCTAATAATTCTAATTGCGCATAATCGTGAATCACTACGCGTAAACGATGTTCCGACGCAGCTTTTAACCCCGCAAAGTTTTGGTAGCCTTGCAACACGGTAATCGGGTGTAAAAAACGTGCTTGGCGTAATTCCAAAGCTTCTTGCACACAAGACACAGCAAACCCATTCGCATGATTTAAGGTTTCTGCCGTTTTTAACATATTATGCCCGTAGGCATTGGCTTTAATGACCGCCATAACCAAACTGTTAGGCGCAGCTTGACGACAACGTTGTAAATTATGGCGTAATGCCGCTGAATCTATAATAACGCGCGCAGATCGTTTCATTTAAAGCCGTTGCTTCCCTTAAATTAATCATTAGTAGCCGGGGGTATAAATATTGGGCGCATAATTTTCAAAGCGATTGTAATGCCCCAGAAACGTTAAATATACCTCACCTATCGGACCATTACGCTGTTTGCGAATCAAAATTTCTGCCTTATTTTTTTCATCTTCCGGTATCTCTTTGTTATACACGCTCTCCCGGTAAATGGCGATAATCACATCCGCATCTTGTTCAATCGCTCCTGATTCGCGCAAGTCCGACATAATCGGGCGCTTATCACTGCGTTGTTCAAGACCACGATTTAACTGAGATAAAGCAATCACTGGCACGCTTAATTCTTTAGCTAGTGCCTTTAGGGAGCGAGAAATTTCTGAAATTTCATTGGTACGGTTTTCACTGTTGCCGGTTTGCATTAATTGCAAATAATCCACCACGATTAAACCCAACTGCCCATGTTCACGCATTAAACGGCGCGCGCGCGCCCTTACTTCGGTGGGTGAAAGTGCCGAACCGTCATCAATAAACAGTGGAGTGGTGCTTAAAATCTTGACGGCAATCGCCACCCGTGGCCAATCTTCATCATTCAGCTTACCCGTCCGTAAACGTTGCTGCTCAATGCGTCCTAGGGAAGAAAACATCCGCATAGTTAATTGCTCAGCGGGCATTTCCATACTGAAAATCGCCACCGGCAATTTTTCACGGGTTGCCACATGCTCCGCAATATTCATCGCAAAGGTGGTTTTACCCATTGAAGGCCGCCCCGCCACAATAATTAAATCACCGCGTTGCATACCAGACGTCATTTCGTCTAAATCGCTATAACCTGTGGAAATACCCGTAATCGGCGAATTACTACTACTGAGTTTTTCTATATGTTCTAACAGGCTTTTCGCCACGCGCTTAATCGGTTGAAAGACCGCGTTCTGGCGCGAACCTTGTTCGGCAATTTCAAAAACGCGTCGTTCGGCTTCGTCTAATAACTCTTTGCTTTGCCGCCCTTGAGCAGTAAATGCGGTATCCGCAATATCCGTACCCACTGCAATCAATTGGCGTAACACGGATTTTTCCCGCACGATTTCCGCATAAGCGCGAATATTCGCCGCACTGGGAGTATCTTTGACCATGACGACTAAATAAGCAAAACCACCGGCATTTTCCAACTCCTTACGCTCATTTAACCATTCTTTGACAGTCAGAATATCAATCGGCTTATTGCCATCGACTAATGCGGCAATTGCCCGAAAAATTAAGCGGTGATCTTGGCGGTAAAAATCGGTTTCGGTTATTTTATCGGCAATACTATCCCAAGCAGAGGTGTCATTTGCACGTCCGCTAATTAATAAACCACCTAATACAGATTGTTCGGCTTCAATTGAATGTGGTGGTATTTTTAAACTTTCGTATGTGTCGGCCATAGTGGCAAGTGTAGCGGAGTTTACGTAGAACCGTTGGGGATAGGTCTGTGGGAAAGCTGTGGATAACTTGTGTAAAACTCATTAGCCCAGATAAAACAAAGTCCTATGATCACAGAATAATCATAGGACTGGCATTAAGGCATCATGCTGTCAGCTAATTACTCAGCTTCAACAATCACTTTAATGTTTACATTAACTTCAGTGTGTAAATGTAAAGTAACTTCAAATTCGCCAACATGACGTAAAGAACCGTCATTTAAGCGGATTTCACGACGTTCAACAGGAATACCGGCTTCTTTAAGTGCATCTGCAATTTCATGGCTAGATACAGAACCGAATAATTTACCTTCGTTGCCCGCTTTTGCTTTAATGGTTAAGACCAAACCGTCTAATTGGGCTTTACGTGCTTCAGCAGCCGCTAACGCAGCCGCAGCGTCTGCCTCTAACTCAGCGCGACGTGCTTCAACCTCAGCCATATTAGCAGCCGTTGCCATTTTGGCTTTACCTTGAGGAATCAGGCAGTTACGTGCATAACCGGGGCGTACATTCACCACATTACCTAATGCACCCAGATTCTCAACTTTTTGCAGAAGAATGACTTCCATCGTTCTCACCTTATTTGTTAGCAAATTGCGCAAACAATCTGCATAAAATTTTAATTTCGGTTAGCCTTAAAATATTTACGAAAATCCGCAAAGCTATCCACAATACCCAATGTACCCAGCAAAATTGCAATGTGTACGGTTAACGCAGCTAATAAAATATAGACAGCAATTAACCAAACATTATGCCATTGGTTGGCATGTGCTAGGGCATGTAACATGGCTAAACCTTGGAAGATAAACACGGCCAAACCTGCCAGTACCATATCAATTGCCCAAGGAAAGCCACCGAATAACGCTAATCCAATCAATCCTAAAATAACGATTGCTGGAATTTGCCCCACTCGTAGCACTAACCATTCTTGTTTAAAGCCACCCGGGTTATACAATTGCGCTTGCCAGAAGCGAGCAATGATAATGGATAACACCAATAACACATTTGCAGTCAATACTAAGCTACCCATTAGAATTTGCGCCATACCGTCTAAGATTTGCTGACGGGTATTCGCCTCTATATCGGCAGGTAGCATTTGTATCTCAGTTAATAAAGATACAAATTCTTGCCACTCTGGCTGGGCTTGCCAAAAATTAATCGGGTTATCCACGATTAAATGAAATAGCCCAACCCCTAGCACACTGACTGTAAACAAGCTGGTTAAGACCCATTGCCAAGAGACACTTTTTGTGAGAATAGTTGCTAAACCGACAATCGGTAACCATACCACCAAACTTAAGATGAAACTTTGTAATGGATCAGCACCCGCTATCAAGCTAATCCCTGCTAAGATAGCGGCGCTGGGAATTGCAATGCTTAAACCGCGTTGCCAACCTAAGCGTAGGCTGACTAAACCAATTGCAGCATTACTGAGCAAACTCAACATAGGCAATACCAGCGACAGCACTGCAAATAGCAGCACAAAACTGATCGCTTGCAATGGCCCTGCCATGATGAATTTAGCCATATAATATCAATGCGTTACTTCGTAAATAAACCACGAGCGAACTCGCAGCTAGACAAACCGCTTACTTGTGTTGATCCGAGTATGGCAACAACGCTAAGAAACGAGCGCGTTTAATTGCAGTCGTTAATTGGCGTTGGTACTTGGCTTTAGTGCCAGTAATGCGGCTAGGCACGATTTTACCGGTTTCAGTAATGAAGCTTTTCAGAATGTCGAGATCTTTGTAATCGACTTCGGTAATGCCTTCAGCAGTGAAACGGCAGTATTTTTTGCGGCGGAATTGACGTGACATAAATTGCTCCAGATCAGCCGTGATTATTCGTCGTCAGATGATTCATCATCATCTAAAGGCAGTTCTTCTTCGCGCATGCGTTTAGCAGGTTTACCGTCACCTTCTTTCTTCAAAGGAGAAGGTTCAGTCACTGCTTGATCAGCGCGAATGGTAAGATTGCGGATAATCGCATCATTGAAGCGGAAAATGCTTTCCAATTCAGCTAATGTTTCAGCACTGCACTCAAGGTTCATTAATACATAATGTGCTTTGTGCAATTTATTGATAGGGTAAGCCAATTGGCGACGACCCCAATCTTCTAAACGGTGAACTTTGCCACCTGCATCTTGTACCATTGTGCGATAACGATCAATCATCGCTGGCACTTGTTCGCTCTGGTCAGGATGCACCAGAAAGACAACTTCATAATGTCTCATTCAAGGGTTCCTTTCGGGTTAAACAGCTTCCCACGGTTGTGGTGAAGCAAGGAAGGCAAGACATTTTGCCTAAAATGTAAAAGCGCGGGATTATCGCGCTGTTACTGGATTCAGGTCAATCTTTTTAAACGCTTTTTGACAATGGCTCAGCAGAAACCTAGCCATTGCCACATGCCCCGATTAAGGCGCTTTTACCGTAATATGCAAAACCTTAGTTTGTGTGGCAGGTAAGTCCTCTACATTCCACACGCCTAGCGTTTCATCAAAGACATCTTTGCCGTAAACGCTTTGTCCGTCATCACTGACATATACCAATCCCGCAGGTAAAACATCTTTTACTTGCACCGCACTGGCCGGATTGCTGCTGTTATTATGAATCGACAAGATGTAAATGAATTCCTCACCACGTATAACCGTGTCTTTACTAACTTCTTTCGAGAGCTCTAAGTCGATATTCTTAGGCAAAGGTGCAAAACCAAAGTCAAAAGAATGGTTATTTTCACCCGGCTGACCTACCGTAAAATCCACACCCTGCCCTGCTGCGGTATCCGAGTCTCGTACATCCACTAAAGCATTATTAGTGGTATCCGTTTGCACGTTTGCCAATGTCGCTTCATAAGTATCCGTAGTCGATGGCACAGCACCCGGGGTTAAAGTACACAACATACCGGTTTTTAAGAAAGTAGCATTGCCATTTTCAGCATTGGAGAAATAATAAGTTCCATCACTTGCCGTCGTGGTTTTTACAGTATTAACACCACAACTTAAGGTAATTTCCACATTAGCTAAACCGGCTTCACCGGGATCTTGAATACCGTTTTTATTATTATCTGACCATACGCGGTTACCAATTTGCACAGGCGCAGGTAAACACAAGGCTTCAATATCCCCTAAACCGGCTGATTTACTAAAGGATTCAGGGCTACTGCTGTCATACGCAACATATGCTCCGGTTGGTGCACCGTTATTATTATCCATCCAGACAAAGCCCGAACTTTGGTCATAGCCAACACCTAACGAGTTGGGTGGGGTTAATGCACTCATAATAATAGGGCCTGTGCCAATTTGTGCTAAGCCCCCTTGCGAAATTTCATAGTGACGTGCGGTTGTGCCATAAATAGGCGCACCACCATCCCCCCAATAAAATTCACCATCATCCAACGCATCATTATGGTAACGCGTATCCGTGTTGTTTAAATCGTAATTGGTATCGGGATGAATATAACCCGAATTACTGGCACTACGTCCGGCACACACCCCTAAATTATTGGTGTGGTCATTGCTTTCCCACATATAAGATTTGGTGACATTGTCATAGCCTACGCACACAATATCACCGACGGTGTTTGTGGTGTAATTCAATGCAGACACTACAGTAGGTGTCGTGCGCGAGTAAGGTAAATCCACCCCCCACTGGTCGGCTAAGCGTCCGCGAAAGCCTAACACCATATCATTACCCACAAATTCAATATCGGTTAGCATTTGTGAATTATCGGTTACCCAGTTACGGGGTGTCCCTTTGGCAAAACGCGAGGCAGAAATTTGATCCATGCTGCTAAGCCAAGGGTCAAGCTGGGTTTTATAAATACCGTAACGCTGCTTACTCCAGTCATAATTCAAAACTTCCGTCCACGCATTGCTAGTCGTGTTTAATGAGAAAACGTAAGCCCGTAATTCATCGCGGGCGGTAGCTAAATTGGCCGTTCGACTCACTTCGCCCGAACATACTGCCCCCACATATAACAAGCCATGATGATATTTCAGACCAAACGGGCGTACGTCATCAGGCGCATTTTTACAACTGGCTTGATTGCTGGGAAATGCCCATTGCCCAACTTTGGTTTGTTTTGCAGTATCAATTCCAATGATTTCTTTAGTGGTTAAGTTAGTGACAAATAGTGTTTGACCGTCTTCGGATAAATCCAAGTCACCTAAACTACACTTACCCACTTGATTGAAAATTGTGGTGTCATATTGATTGAGCAAGTCATTACCGTGCTCCCCACACACGCTAATACCCAAATCAGTTTCCACGTTTACCCATGCTTCTGGCTCTTGTGTCGGTACGCCAGTTTTAGGATCCATCGCAATGCGGTAGATTTGTCCTCGGCCGCCCGGACCATAACCGGATTGCACTTTATGATAAGCCGCTGCGTAGAGGTAATTATTCTTTCTATCCCATGCAATGCCGTAAATTGAACCGACTTTATTAGCAATCGCCACCGCGCGGGGCTTCTTATCCACAGGCTGCCAAAACGCCAGATCGGATTGATGCGTATTAGTGTCTTTACCTGTAGCGTATTGACTCCAGCCCGCATTGATCGAAATTAACGCGTTTTTATCTTGATTCGCCCCTGTTATTTGGTCACCTAGAATAAAGCGCGAAGTCACCAATTCCGGGGCAGTTTGGCAGTATTGCAAGGGGCTATTAACCCCAAATTTGACATCGCAACGCGCTGCCGCCGTTTCAAAACGCACTGTAGTTTGTGAGTCTGTGCCTTGTGCACTAGGTTCATCTGTATCCGCCAAGCCGGAAAATTCTAAACGGTAATGACTACCATTGCTCACACTCGCTAAGACATAAACCCCATTATCACCGGTAACAGCCGAAGCCACTTCCTGATTATTGCTATCAAAGGCTTTGACCGTAATACCTGCCACCCCGGGTTCAAGTAAACCGTGCTGACCATTGTCGTCATAATCACGGAAAACTAACCCCCCAAAATCATTTTTACTGGTATCGCAGACCGTATCAGCCGCCGAGGCTGGCAAACTTAGCCATAAGCTAAGTAACGCCAAGCCTAAACCCATGCGCTGTGTGTGTGTTTTCATAAAAATTAAGCATTGCCCCAATTATTCATTTTTATAATTTATATTAAGCAAACCTAACCTACTCATGCCTTAATCTAGGCTGAGTATTTAACTTAATTAACCACCCGTGGCGCTCATATGCCGAAAAATAACCGGCGGCGCTTGCAGATTAAAATCATGCCCCTGTGGTTTAATTTGCATGGCATCCATTAACGCTTGTTGTAAATGTGCTAAATCATTAGGTGCTTCGCGTAAAATTTTGCGTAAATCCACCGAATGTTCTTGCCCCAAACATAGTAATAATAAGCCTTCTGCGGTCACACGCACCCGATTACAGGTATCACAAAAGTTATGACTATGCGGCGAAATAAAACCCACACGATAAGGGCTATCAGGGCGTTGATAATAGCGAGCAGGGCCGCCCGTATTTTCTGCAATCGGCGTTAACGCAATGCTTTGTTGAATATCCCTTAAAATATCATCACTGGAATAATACACTTCAGCACGGTCATGTTCTCCAATCTGCCCCAAAGGCATTTCTTCAATAAACGTAATATCCATGCCACGAGTATGCGCAAACTCGACTAAATCTAAGATTTCATCGTGATTGCGGTGTTTTAAAATAACCGCATTCAGCTTTACTCGTTTAAAACCCGCATCTAACGCTGCTTCAATGCCTTCAAACACTTTATGAATTTCACCCAAGCGGGTTAATTGCTTAAAACGTGTGGCATTAAGTGTATCCAGACTAATATTAACGCGAGTCACCCCCGCTTTTTGCAAATCCTGTGCAAAACGCGCAAGCTGCGTACCGTTAGTAGTAATGGTTAAATCCTGTAAACCGTCTAATTGCCCCAACGCTTCAAATAATTGCAAGACATTGCGCCGCACTAAGGGTTCGCCGCCGGTAATACGGAGCTTATTAACCCCTAAGCCAACGAAAGCTTTGCCTAATAAGCTCATTTCCTCCAAGCTCAATAATTGCTCACGCGGCACGAACTGCATATCTTCACACATGCAATAAACACAACGTAAATCGCAACGATCCGTCACTGACAAACGGACATACGTTACCTGACGTCCAAAGCGATCAATTAACAAAGGTGAGGGTTGAGTCAATGCATTAACTGGGGGCGTCATCGCTATTTCCGTGTAAAAGCCTATAAAATTCTCTGAATATGGTAACTCAACAGATGAACCTCACCATTATTTACGTATAATCCCTCAGATCATTACTGTTAATGACAGTTATCAAAGCTAAAGCAATACCGCCCAAGGAGACATCAATGGCTGACACGGAGCAAAACTCAATAAACGCCCTAGGCTTTGCCTCAATGGCGAAAGAGATGCAGGCTAATTTTAAACAAGTTGAAGAGTTAATGGCTGGATTTACCCAATCTTATGAAGGTATGAATCTAGACCCCTTCAATATGAAACAAGCGTATAGCGACTGGTGGGAAGCCGTTGCCAAAAATCCGCAGAAGGTTATGGAAGCCAATATGGCATTTTGGCAAAAATCCTTGGAACTGACCCAGCAAGCCATGTTTGGTTTTATGGGTGCAGATACCGCCCCAGTGATTGAAACACCAAAGTCTGATCGTCGTTTTAGCCACGAGGATTGGGCGAATAAACCGATTTTCGACGTAATTAAGCAATCTTACCTATTAACTTCTGATTGGATGCGTAAAGTAGTCGCATCGGCAGAAGGTTTAGATGAGCATACTTCAGAGCGAGTCAAATTCTTTACTGAGCGTATGTTGGATGCCATGTCACCGACTAACTTCGCGCTGACTAACCCAGCCGTGATTGAAAAAATCCGTGAAACTAAAGGTGCAAACTTGGTACACGGCTTAAAAAATATGCTGGAAGATTTAGAAGCGGGCAAAGGTCAGTTAAAAATTCGCATGACCGATGCATCTGCGTTTGAATTAGGTAAAAACGTAGCCGCAACACCCGGTAAAGTCGTGTTTCAAAATCGCATGTTCCAATTATTGGAATATACGCCCACGACTGAACAAGTTTTAAAACGTCCCTTATTGATCGTACCCCCTTGGATCAATAAGTTTTACATCATGGACTTGCAACCTAAAAACTCACTATTGAAATGGTTAGTGGATCAAGGCCATACCGTTTATGTGATTTCATGGGTGAATCCTGATGAAACTTACGCTGAAACAGGGTTTGAAGATTACATTACAGACGGCGTATTGAAAGCCTTAGACGCGATTCAGTATGACACTGGCGAAAGTGAAATAAATGCCATCGGTTATTGTATTGGCGGCACATTATTGGCATCTAGCTTGGCTTACATGCAAGCCACCGGCGATACACGCATTAAAAGCGCTACTTTCTTCACTACTATGCTGAATTTTGCCAACCCCGGCGAATTGGGTTTATTCATTGATGATGAACAAATCAAAGGCTTAGAAGGCAAAATGCAAGAAACCGGCTACTTAGACGGTAGCACAATGGCAGGCACATTTAATTTATTACGCGCCAATGATTTGATTTGGTCGTTCTATATTAACAATTACCTATTAGGTAACGATCCACGTCCATTTGACTTGTTATACTGGAACTCTGATTCCACGCGTATGCCTGCCAAAATGCACTCGTGGTATCTGCGTAATTTGTATTTAAACAACCAGTTATGTCAACCTAAAGCCCTAAACGTTCACGGCGTACCGTTGGATTTAACTAGCATTGATATTCCAGCCTGCTTTATTTCAGCAGTAGAAGATCATATTGCGCCTTGGCAATCCACCTATTCTGGTGCGCGCATGTTTGGTGGCAAAACCCGCTTTATTCTAGGTGGTTCAGGGCACATTGCAGGCATTATCAACCCACCGGGCGCAAATAAATATAATTACCGTGTTACTGACGAACTGCCAGAAGACGGCGAAGCATGGGCAAAACAAGCAGCGGTTAATGCGGGTTCTTGGTGGCCAGAATGGGATCGCTGGGTACGTGCTTTAGACAATGCACAAGTACCTGCACGTGTCCCCGGTCAAGGCAAACTCGCTGCGATTGAAGACGCGCCCGGCACTTATGTAAAATCTAAATTAGGCGAAGCCACTCCGATATTAGCGCCGACCGTCATTCCTGAAGCGGCAAGTATTATTGAGGTTGAGCCTGCACCTGCGGTTGCTGACACCCATGCAGAAGCAACGCCTGTTGAAACCACACCAAGTGTTGAAACGCCCGCAGAAAGTGCAGCACCTGTGGCAAAACCTGCTAAAAGGGTAACAAAACCCAAGACACCAAAGGCTTAATTGCATTAGCTACTGGATTTAAGGCAGTCTGTGGGCTGCCTTTTTTTATGTATAAGCGTTTTTCATTCTATTTTATAGATCGTAATATAAGAAACTATTCATTTCATTTTCTTTTGATCAGTATCTATACTTCAACAAAGTCAAACGCAACATGCTCAAATCATAAACAAGTTCACTTTCAGGAGGTCTATACCATGTTACCGAATAAAGAAGGTCAAGCAGTACCTAACGTTACTTTCCACACACGCCAAAATTCACAATGGGTTGACGTTACTACTGACGACTTATTCAAAGGCAAAACTGTCGTTGTATTCTCATTACCGGGCGCATTTACACCAACTTGTTCTTCAACTCATGTACCACGCTATAACCAATTAGCGGATGCCTTAAAAGCGAATGGCGTCGATGACATTATTTGTATGTCGGTTAACGATACCTTCGTTATGAATGAATGGAAAGAAGCGGAAGCAGCGGATAAATTAACCTTCATTCCAGACGGTAATGGTGAATTTACTGAAGGCATGGGCTTGTTAGTTGACAAAAACAACTTAGGCTTTGGTAAACGTTCTTGGCGTTATTCTATGTTGGTAAAAGATGGCGTTATTCAAAAAATGTTCATCGAACCTGAAAAAGATGGCGACCCGTTTGAAGTATCTGATGCAGATACCATGCTGGGTTATATTGCGCCGAATGCAGAAAAACCATTAGACGTGACGGTTTTCACGCGTGAAGGTTGCCCGTTCTGCTTACGCGCTAAAGGCATGTTAAAAGATGCAGGCATTGATTTTGAAGAATTAGTGTTAAACAAAGACTACCGTAATGCGACATTACGCGCAGTAACAGGTGCAGATATGGTGCCGCAAATTTTCATTAACGGTCAGTTAGTGGGCGGCTCAGACAAATTAGAAGCATGGTTAAAAAACCGCTAAGCTTATTGCTTCAGTAAGCAAAGGGTACGGCTTGCGTACCCTTCTCTCACAAAATTAATAATGAGTAGGAGTTTTAAACATGAGTCAGCACTATGATGTCATCGCAATTGGCGCAGGCAGTGGCGGTCTTTCCGTGGTGGAAAAAGCGGTTAAATACGGTAAAAAATGCGCTGTTGTAGAAGTCAACGATGAAGTCGGCGGAACTTGTGTGAATCGGGGTTGTGTACCCAAAAAAGTCATGTGGTATGCCGCCGAACTCGCTCATATTCAACAGCAAGCCATTGATTACGGTTTTGCACTAACACCCGGCAAAATTGACTGGACTAAGTTAGTGATGAAACGCGAAAACCTGATTTCCGGCATTACGGATTGGTATCGCGATGATTTCTTGGCAGAGAATGGCATTGATCTTCTGCAAGGGCATGCGCGTTTTGTGAATGCCCATACCTTAACTGTTAACGGTACAGAATACACGGCTGATCACATTGTCATTTCAACGGGTAGCCGCCCCATTATCCCCACGACTATTCCGGGAGCAGAATTTGGTATTACCTCTGATGGTTTTTTTGAACTTGAGCAACAACCGCAAAAAGTAGCCGTCGTAGGCGGTGGTTATATTGCCTTAGAACTCGCGGGCGTGTTGAACGCACTTGGCACGGAAACCCATATGCTGCACCAAGGTTTTCCGGTACTGATTGGCTTTGATAGCATGGTACAAACTGCTTTACGCCAACAAATGCAAGCCGACGGCATTATCTTTAATGATAATGACAAAATTACTCAAGTTGAAAAACAAACAAACGGCAAGTTAACGCTGCATTATGCGGATGGCAGTCAATTAAACGACTTAGACCAATTATTATGGGCAATTGGACGCGTACCCAATACCGACGATATTGGTTTAGACAGAATTGGGTTAACGCCAGCCGCCAATGGTCTTATCAATGTGAATGAATACCAAGAAACCGGCATTGAGGGCGTGTATGCTATTGGCGATATTATCAATATGCGCGGCGTGCAATTAACCCCAGTGGCAATTGCGGCTGGACGGCGTTTGTCTGATCGTTTATTTGGTGGCATGAGTGGGCGTAAAGTAGATTACAGTCTCATTCCCAGCGTGATGTTTACCCATCCGCCAATTGGTACGATTGGTCTGTCTGAGGCTGCGGCGCGCGAACAATATGGTGATAAAGTCAAAGTATACAGCACAGAATTTACCTCTATGTATTACTCGTTTGTAAAACATAAGGTTAAAACCCATATGAAACTGGTTGTGGTAGGCGAAGAAGAAAAAATTGTTGGTTGCCACGCCATTGGTAAAGGGGTTGATGAAATGATGCAAGGCTTTGCTGTCGCAATCCGCATGGGTGCAACGAAACGCGATTTTGATGACACCATCGCGATTCACCCGGTCAGTGCGGAAGAAATGGTTACCATGAAGTAGTGAGTAGTGTCACTGACTTTTAAGCCCTACAAAGTAGGGCTTTTTTATTGCGGTAGGCTGCATGAATGACACAAAGCTCATTCATATAGCAACATTATTTATTACTTCGCAGGCACAGCGTAATAATTAAAGCCTTCGCCTAAATTACCGCTAGGTGGCGCTGGGTTCATAATATCTGTATTAATCTCTGTCCCATCTGCCATAGTGGCAGGCGCAACAGGCGTCACCGTACGCGTAGTCGTGGTAGTTACCTTTCTAATATCAGTTTCACCATCAGCTTGTGGTGTAATGGTTACATCGGTTTCTTTTTCTGTAACTATAATTTCCTCATCAGGCAACTGTTCTTCCAAACTCATAGATTGATTCAAGGCTGCACTATTCGCAATTTCCACTGGCTTACCTTTAGGTGCAACCAAAGCATTGGCTTTAGGACGATAGGCGGGAGCAGTTTGTGTATTAGACGCTACGTCAGTGCTGGCATTTAGGCGCGGTGCTTGGTTCATATAACCATTTAACGCCACGATGTCGCGTTCGTTTAACGTACCGGCGGCTTGGCGTAACGCAAAGCTATTTAGCAGTAAGTTATAACGAGAACTGGCATAGTTACGACGCGCAGAAAAGACTAAACGTAAGGAATTCAGCACATCCACAGCAGTACGCGTTCCCACTTCAAAGCCTGCCCGCGATGCTTCGGCAGCCGTTTCGGCGGCGGCTAACGCTTGGCGATTGGCTTCAATTTGTCCAATGCTACTTTGCATGGTTAAGAAAGCAGAGCGTACTTGTTGTTCAATTTGCCGATCTTGCAAAATATAACTTTGTTGCGCCGCGCGAAAATTATTTTGGGCTTCACGAACCTGTGAATCAATGTTGCCGCCATCGTACAAATTAACTTTAGCTTCTACACCAACAGCAAAACCAATACCGGTTGAATCTGCATTCGATTTAGAGGAATCATTACGCTTACCACTATGCCCCGCATAAATACCGACCGTTGGCTTTTTACCCGCGCGTTGCACATCAATATTACGTTGGGCGGCTAACAAACCTTGTTGCCCAGCTTTTAATTGATAGCTACTTTGCTGAGCAATCGTTACCCATGAATTAATGTCATTTGGTGATGGCATGGTCATTGGCGTATTAGCATTCGGCGCATTTAAAGAGGTATAAAAACCACCCGTCAACACTCGTAAAGATTCCCGCGCAATATCCAACTGTTGTAAAGCGGTTAATTCTTGGGATTGAGCGTTGGCATAACTGGCTTCTGACTCTTTCACATCAGTAATCGCCGATTTACCTGCATCAAAAAAGGCTTGTGCTTGCTCTAACTGACGCCCAATTGCCGCTTTTTCGGTTTGAGCAAACGATACGTTATCTTGTGCAATCAAAACATTAAAATAAGCCTGAATCACTCGCATAATCAGCTCTTGACGTTTGGCTTCTAAATCCACTTGGGATTGCGCAATCAAGGCATCAATTTGCGAAATACTGGCATCCAACTGTTTATTATAAATAGATTTACTAGCCTGCACATTGTAACCCAGTGATAACGCATTCGACGACGCATTCACAGGATCCCATGTTTTGCTCATACTATCTTCTACAGAGCCAGAAGCATTTAATTGAGGTTTCAAATTGGCTAAAGCTTGCTGTTTTTTCTCGAGTGTCGCTAAATGAGAAGCTTCTTGCGCCTTAAATTGGGCATCATAGCCTTTAGCTTGTTGATAAACCTGCAATAAATTTTCGGCTTGAACCGTTTGGGATGCCGCCGCTAACGTCGATGCAATTAAGAGTGCAAGCGTCCGTAATTTCATAAAATGCGATCCTATAACTTTTAATAAAGGGGCATAGAGTGGTCAATTTCTCGCGCCCAACGATCAATTCCCCCGATCAGATTGACCGTATGAAAACCCTTTCGTTCCAGTAGATAACAGGCTTGGGCACTGCGTATACCATGATGACATATGACAATTACATCATGGCAGGGATTTAATTGATTAATGGTTTGTGGTAACCGTCCAAGCGGAATATGTTGCGAACCTTCCAGATGGGCTAACTCATATTCCCAGTCTTCACGTACATCAAGTAACTGTATCTGTGCCGGATTAACTTGCAACTGGGCTGCAAGTTCCGCCGGAGTCCACTGACGCATGCTTAAAATGAAAAACCGGATGCCTGTGTAACCCCTACTAAGGGTTTTACATAGGTATCAAACAAATTATTACGAACAAACACATCCTCAGCATTACGCGTAATCAACCATGCCTGCATATTAATACCCGTTCCCACAATCGCAAATAAACGCCCACCCATAGCTAATTGCTCTTGAAAACGCAGTAAATAAGCTTCGTTTGGTAATGAGCCCGTTAAGGCAATCACGTTATACAAGGTATTGCCACTCCAAGTGCGCAGCGCATCGCCGGTATGTAACGCGTAATTGCGAATATTATTCGCTTTTAAACGTGTATCAGCTTGTGCGGTAAAATCATCATAAATATCCACGCTATCCACATAACGGCACATATGCGCTAAACAGGCGGTTACAAAGCCACTGCCCGTTCCCACTTCTAAACAGGTATCTTCTGGTTGTACGTTTAACGATTGAATCATGCGCGCTTCTAAACGCGGCGGCATCATAAACTCGCCACTGCCTAGCGGAATTTCCATATCCACAAACGCCAGCGCTTGATGGGCAGTCGGTACAAAACATTCACGACGTACAAATCCAAAAGTCGCCAGTACGGCTTCATCCAGCACACTCCACGGGCGAATTTGTTGTTCAATCATATTAAAGCGGGCATGTTCAAGATTCATGTATAAGCTCCAGCAATAGAGGCGATTAAGAGTACGGATTCATAAGCTGCACGGCATTATACCCAATAACGCCCTACTGCATAATATGCACTTAATCTTCGTGTATTCGTCGTGCCTTAAAATTGCTTATCTAATTGTTTAGCTTGCGTTTCTGTGCGGCGAATATCGGCTGCCACTGCTTGTAAACGCGCCATCGTTGCGGCGGGTGTACCGGGCAAGCGTGAGGCCTGATCTAAGGCGGCTTGGGCGTGGCGATATTCGCCCATGCGTAAACTGCGTTCGGCTGCACTGATATAGGCATCCGCTGTATAGCCCGCTTGTTCAGCAATCCGTTGACGGGTTTCTAAAAATTCTAAACTGGTGGTTTCTGTTAAACGCACACGGTTAAGCACTTGCCACGCTTGTGCAATTTTATTATCAGCCGCCAAGGCTTCCGCCAACAAAACCGCTGCCGCTTCGTTATTCGGTTGTGCACTGGCTAACGGCTGTAACAAGGCAATAGTTTCTGTATATAAACCGCTTAAATTCAAGGCTTGTGCACGGGCTAACTCTACTGCGCTGGGTTGGTTTTGATTACCTAAGGCTTGTAACGCCATGCGCCCATTATTGGCTTTTAAAGCACGCACAGCTTGCGCGTAATGCTGTACATTGCCGTCACCGTGTACCTGACCCCCGCCCGGACTTAATACCCGTAGCTTTTCCCGCGCATATTCATAGTCTAAGCTGGTTTGTGTGCCACGATTGCCCAATTGATTAGCACGACTACGTGTATCGCTAATACGGTCAATGGTTAAAGGATGCGTGCGTAAATATTGGGTTAAATCGCCATAGGTATCAATCGTGCGCCGATCTAGCTTCTCTAAGAAATACGGCATAGCTTTAGGGTCAAAGCCAGCGCTGGCTAAGGTATTTAATCCCAAGCGATCCGCTTCAGATTCTGCTTGCTGGCTATAAATTAATTGCTTTTGCGCTTGGACTGCCATTGTCCCCGTAATAATAGCTTGAGCCGCTTCTGAGCTTTTAGTAGCCGCTGCTGCCCCGGCTAAGACTCCAATTCCGGTCAATAAAGGGCTATTTTTTGAATTGGCCATCATACGCGCAATATGGCGTTGAGTGACGTGGGCAATTTCATGCGCAATAACAGCGGCTAATTCACTTTCTGATTCAGAATTAACGATTAAACCCGAATTAATTACTACTATTCCGCCGGGCATGGCATAAGCATTGACTTCAGGATTTTTCTCAATCAGGAAATAATAGGTGCCCCCGCCTGCGTGTGCGGCTAAGCGTTGCCCTAAATTCTGAATCCAATCGGTTAGTTCTGGGTCTTCAACCATAGGCTGCTTACCCCGCAACTCACGCACTAGTTTTAAACCTAATGCGCGTTCTGTGGTGGTATTCAAACTGGCGTTGGCAGGCGAACCTAAATCTGGCACACGATAAGTTGGCTCTTCTAATTTTAATTCTTCCGCCATAACCAATGGGCTTAAACACAGGCTAGCCACCATTAAACTAGATAAACAACTTTTTACAACAGGCATCGTTATCACGCATTTAGCTAATTTCAATGCTTTAACTATAGTGAGCTGCCTTCAGAAAGCAATTAACTTTCAGCAAGTTTTACAAAGCTGTAGCTGTAAAAGTTAGCGTGCCTGAATAAGTACCGGCACTTAAACCGCTAGTGCTGGGTACGTAATTAAATGTCCAGTTCGCACTACGCTGTGTGACTAATGTTCCACCAATACTACTACCGCCGCCCACTACATTTACGCTAGCACTCGTACCACTATCAGGGATTACAGGTGCAGGTAAATTGCTGTCGGAAGAACTAATCTTGATATCCGAAAAGGGAATCGTTTCAGACCCTTTCGCTAATGCATTGGTAACAGTGGTTTTGAGATTAATTTGTCCCGCATTGCTGCGGACTTCAACTGGCAAACTAACGCTCGTGCTGCCATTTATAACAGGTGCAGTTCCATTCCAACTAAAGGCTTGGTTATTACCATTGGTAACACCACTGGGCAGTTGCGTGGTGGTAGCGGTCAACACCACTTCATTCACGGTACTATCAGCATTCGGATAAGCACCATCACCTATCCGAAAAAAGATAAATTTCCCCACCGTCAGATTGAAATCTAAATAAACGGTGGCAGAAACCGATTGATTAGGCGTGATATTAGGGGCTGTTGTAATGCGTTTATCCGCCCCACTTAGTGCCGATAAACTGCAAAGCACAACCCCCACAATAGCTTGAACAGCTTTCATTTAAACTGTGCATCAACTTTGAAACTACCCAATTCCCAATCTAAAGTACCCGCCGTCGTTAGCGGAAAAGCCAAAGCTGCCGCTTTACTACCTTTCGCCGTGGCGGTAAGCGCTAACGTACGGGTTTGACCGGGTAAAATGGGTGTGCCATCAGGATTTAATTCCAAGCTATTCCCCTGTGCATCCGTGGCTTCTAAACTGCCTTGCAAGCGCCCATGAGCATTACCTTGATTTGCCACCACTACCACTGGGGTACGTTTACCTTGAATATTTTTAACCGCCACTTGCGTCATTTTTAACTGGGGTTGTGCGCCATTTAATGCCACATAAACAGCAACGGCAATCCGTCCACTAACGGGCAAACTTAAGCTTGCGCCCCCTGATTTTAAAATGGTTTGATGCGCGGGCTCGATACCTTCAACGGCCAACATAAAACGGCATTCGGTTTGCGGCGCATCGGCTGGAATATCAATTTGAAACCGAAAATTCTTCTTGCTCTTAGGTGCTAAACGAATGCTATCACGCTCTAAAGTTACCCATTCACGACAACTATTCGGGCGTAATGCGTCATAATAAGTTACTTGCCCATTCGCCGCTAAATCCCAATCTAAGGTGCGTAACCCGATATCCGTCGCACTACTGCCCACATTTTGTAGTTCAATGGATTGTGCAATACGTTTGCCACTATCACCGGCGACTTCAAAACGTGAAGGTGTCACTGCAATCTCAAACGGTGCTGCTATACTTGAGGTTGCCGTCACACTCGCTGTTAACAATAGGGCAGCCAGACAACATTTTTTTATAATTTTCACTAAATTGCCTCTATTTCAAAATAAGATTCAAAACCAAAGTTGTTACTATTGGATTTCAGCAAATTTAAATTAACAATACTGGTTAAATTCAAATGCGCGGTAAACCAAGGTTCATCAATTTGCCCTGACCACACTAGCTTACGCTCCCCCGCATAAGCACTGCCATCTGCTAATTTGCCATCGCTAACCCATTGTACTTGCACGCCATGACTGTCTAACAAACCGGGAATTAATGCAGGTATGACATAATAAATGCGTGCTTGTTGACCGACATAGGATGCCGTATTCAACCTGTAAGTAACCTGACCGAAGCGCATAATGGCTTGTTGCGGATTCACTGAATCACTAAACAATTGTCCCGTTTCACTAAATACTTGCGCTTGGACTTCGCTTAACGGTGAAGCGCTATCGTCTAAACGTTCAGCCGCCAATACGGGTAAACTCAATAAGCAAGCTAACAACACATGCAGAATCAGTTTCATAGAATGGTCGCCGTATAGGTAACACGCCCGGTATAGCGCCCCGCAGGGTAAATCGTCGAGGCGTTATAATGAAAAATTAGACTGTTTGAGACGGTAGGACTACCGCCTCTGTACCCAGCATACGAAAGATTTTGTGTACCGTTATTCACAAACGTGCCACTTTTTACATCGGTCACTAAACTATTGGCATCCGTACCGTTGCCATAGGCTACCCAACTGATCGTATTAAATGGAATGACGGTTGACCCACAACCCGAGCCTGATACGCAAGTTAAACCTACAGGCGTGGTAGCGGTAACTTTAACATCTACAAAGTTACTAGATGCACGCGAAGTCATCGTCGCACTAAAAATAATGGGTACGCCCCCAGTGGGTGAAGTGCTTGGCGTGTCACTGCTGGGCGTCCCTTGTACACTGGTATTATTCGGTGCAACCAAGGCATTAGAAACATCAAAGTTAACGCTATTCACATTGCCGGTTGTGGTTGAACCCACCTGTAAAGAAATGGCTTGGGGGCTACTTATAGAACCCCACGTTAAAATAGCATGGGCCGATAATGAATATCCGCCCATACTTAATAACAGCAGGGCTATCCCTAAACGCCAACGGGCGTTGTGCCAGTGTGTCGTATTATCAGTAATAGCCCCCTGCATATATTTTCCTTCTAAATTAATTACAGCGTAGTGGCTGTGTAAGTAGTTGTTTGTTTATGTGTACCTGCCGCCGCTTTAGCTAAAGCTGTGCCTTTGATGGAGTAAGTCCAAGTAGAGGACACCAACGTATTTTTTGGAATAGAGGTAGACCCAGAACACGCTGTATTTGCACCCGGATGCGCTAACGTATTCGCGCCCCCGTTGGCAACTTCCACATCAGTCGAGGTTAAGCCATTCGCAGTTTGAAACATTTGATCCGCCACCGTTGCACAACTTAAGGTTGCGCCACCTAAATTATTCGTCCAACTAAACGCAGATAAAGTTTGACCAGCGACATCAGCAAAGGTTGGCGCATTACCATCCCAACTAGCTGATTGGCTATTGCCATCGACTAAACCACCGGTAGGCATAGTGACAATACTCGGTGTGCCATTAAAGGTTAATTCATCAACTGTTGTACCTGCTGTTCCAACCCGTAACAAAATCATTTTAGGAATATTTACGGTAACCTTAGCTTTAGCGGTCGCACTAACCGTACCTGTACCCGCCGCGTTATACCCGTAAGTACTTTCCGCTTGCGCTACATGCATTAAAGCAGCCGCAGAGGACACTAAAGCCACGGCTAATAATTTCATAGAGAATTTCATGTCGAACCTCTTATTGTTATATACATTGAGACGTGGACATTTCACTTGGGGTTGATGCCACGTTTACAGCAGTTTTAAAACCACAACCCCTGCTGTTTAAGGTTGTTATTACTCACCAATTTTATACAAAGGCAACGCCAATTCTTTAGTGCTACGAATCGCTACCTTGACCTGTTTAGCCTTGCTATTCGGTACTTCCCAAGGCAAGGGAATGGTGCTGCTATCTAGGCTAACCGTATGTTCGCCTACCCACACCGTGGGCATATCAAATTGACCGTGTTGATCAGTTGTTACGCGATAACCATCATCTAGTACTACCTCAACCTGTGGAATCCCCGGCTCATCGGCCTGCCGAAGTCCATCGCGATTCTTATCAAAAAACACTAAGCCTTGAATGCTACCTGTACCGCGTTTACCTTTGCTGGCTTTACCCACCGCTTGATAAGGTTTGCCGCGTGTTCCTTGCCAACGCAAATACACATATGCCGACTTATCCGTCGTGCGACTTACCAACGGCTGACTAAAGGCAGTGGCATTCACATCAACTTTGGCTTGGTTCAAATTAACCGAACCACCGACCGACCAACCCTGACCTAACTCATATTCAGTATTCACTGAACCCGCTAAACCTTGGCTTGTTGCCAAATTGCCCGTGCGCGAGGTATAACGCAGTGAACCGCCAACACTCCAATCCGCATCCAACCAATACCGTCCACGAATGCCCGCCGTTGGATAAACCTGTTTATCTTGTTGCGATTGATCCACTGCCACACCTAGAGTACTGCTTAATTCTGGGCGCATGGTTGTGTAGCTATCTGCTAACCAATCTTGTTCCCATTGCAGTTCATAGCCAGTTGCTGCGGGCGCATTCGCCACGACTTGATCGTTATAATGGGCGTTCACATTCACTTGACTGCGTTTATTCTGCCAACGACCCTGATAATAAGCGTTTAAATGCGCACCTCTCTGCTGATTAGACGTCTCATTACCCGCATTAAGTTCATTAATAGAATGATTTAATTGCAAGCTAGCGCCTACCGAATGCCCGCGCTCTAATTGATAACTAGCATTTGCACTTGCGCTGAGCCTTGTTAGTTTGTTATCCGTATGGCTGGCTTGCCCTTGGCTTTGTTCTACTTCGACATAAGTCCCCATAGACTGGCGCGCGTGTTGTTGCTCCCAACGCCAATAAGCGCCTTGGCTGGCGGGTAAACTCGACTCGGCATACCGCAAATTCGGTTGACTGCTATAAACACCCACGCTGTGTTGTTGCTTACCTTTTTTAATACTTGCATCCAACATAACGCCATTAGCCGCTTGTGTATGTGCTTGGCTGTCTTGCGTCTGGCTATGCAACAATAACACGCTGGCATTGATTTCTGCATTATCCGTGGCTTTCGTATAATTTGCGCCCAAGGCTAAACTATCCACAGTTAGCTTAGTATTAGCATTGTCAGTCTCACTAAGTTGGTTATCGTGCAGTTGATCCACATGGGTATAATGAGCAGCAACCGCTGTATGTTCTCCCACTGGTTGACTATAACCCGCCCATGTAAGATTGCCGTCTAAGGGTTTATAACCCGCGTAAGACTCACCAACTAAATAACCACGCTTACCCGTGCCCGCCACTACTTCAAATTTCTCACCCGTTAGCCGCGTACCCACCCCACGCACGCTACTATTACCTAAGCCTACGCGTGAACTACGGGCAAACCCACTAGGCACACGGCTGACAATATCGCCCACTTCTGTATCCGCAATGATGCTATCGCTCACAGGTAAATTACGATTACGCACGGTTACTTTCTCATAATGATTTTTAGTAGATTGCCACGTCGCGTCGTATTGCTTAAAACTGGTATCCGCTTGCACTTGCACATCGCCGTAATTCTGCGTTTCCAACTGATAATCCAAATGCGTACCGGCACTTAAACTATCGGTTGTAAACTCATTCATTTGCGTATTGCTCCACCCTGCCCGCGTCTCCACGGTATACAGTTGAAAACCATCGGGTTCAGTTTCTGCGGTTTTGGCTTCAGCCTCACTCAGTGTTTGTAAGGCGCTCTTATCCATAACCTTATCTTTATACGCTTTGGGCGCTTGGCTAATCAGTTGTTTTAATTTTTCCTGTTCGGCTTCAAAAGGGGTTAAGGCTTGAATATTGGCAACCACTGAATCGGTATCCAATAGTAAATCCTCATCGGTTTGGGCGGATTCAGCCCATACCAACTGACTTACTAAGATGAATACTACGACAGCAAAACGGGGGGCGTTATACAACCAAGTTTGATAAGCCATCACCGTTTCAACGGCTTGCCCATACATAAATTATTATTTTTTATAAATTAATAAATTAAGCTTGGCACTCCCTGTGCAGGGAGTCAACTAAATTCCGGCAAACTGTTAAGAAAGGAAATAGCGCTTAACTTATTAATTTAACCTGAGTTCGACGTAAGGCATAGCATTAGAGTATGGCTAACGCATTGATATTTAAGTTCAATGAGGGTTTCTTCGCTTGATAGGAATACGCAATAAGCCCGGCGATGACATGAGCGACATAATGAGGCAGTGAACGATGGCGAGAATGCTCAATTTGCGATTGATTTTTCAACTGATCGTTAATGGTTTCGATGATAAAACGCTTACGCAAGAGCAATTGATCGAAAGTAGAACGCACGACCTGTTTCATATTTTTCCGTAACGAGGTAATCCATTCAATGCCTTGCTGAGCGAGTTGTTGAGCCAATGCCTGAGAGAGATAGCCTGCATCCCCAAAGACTTTGCCAACCACGGATTTCATCAGGGTGGGAACGGGTTGGCGATCATCGACATTACCCGCACTTAAGGCAAAGGACACGATACCACCTTGATCATTCACCACGAGATGCAGCTTGAAGCCATAGAACCAGCCGGTGGATGACTTCCCTCGTCCTGCGGTATTGGCAAAGGTCTTATGACGGGGAATCCGAATATTGTCACAGACGCGTAAGGGGGTGGAGTCAATGAAGGCAATTCCGCGACTGGCTTCACAGCGGGATTGCATGAACCGCGTCAGCGGCACTAATACATCGGGAACGCGCTCAATAAACCGTTGATAACTGGGCAACTGAGGAAAAGCCGACTTCAAATAGACTTGAACATGTTTGAGGTAATACCACTTGAAGGTGTGATAGCCTGATTGATGGTAATGTACCCAAATCGTCATCACTTCACTCAGACTTAAACCACACGGACGATTCCGCTTTGGGCGGGTGGTCGGGGGTTCTAATACACTCGCTTTCCAATGCGGTAAAAAGCCTTGGCAAAAATCATCTATCTCGCAGAACAGTCGTGTTAACATCAGGGTAGCAGCCTTGCGTGGGTAATTTTAGGATGTGGTTATCCCATGAAGTATTCCACAAAAGGCTGCTACTTGCTTACATCGAACTCAGGTTAATTTATATTAAACTTAAAACTAATGCTGATAACAAATATAAGAGGTTGCTATGGAGCTGTATTTTGCACTAACCATTGTCGGCTTGGTTATTATTTTGATGTTTATGGGCATACGCAAAGTACCACAAGGTTTTGCGTACACCGTCGAACGCTTTGGGCGTTATGTCTATACCTTATCACCCGGTCTGGGCGTGTTTGTGCCACTAATTTATAGTGTCGGGCGCAAGATTAATATGATGGAACAAGTGCTGGATATTTTACCACAGCAAGTCATTACCGCTGATAATGCCAATGTGAATATCGACGGCGTGGTGTTCTATCAGGTCTTTGACGCCGCCAAAGCCTCGTATGAAGTCGCTAATTTAAACAATGCGATTTTAAATCTGACTATGACCAATTTGCGTTCGGTTTGCGGTTCAATGGAACTCGACCATTTACTTAGCAAACGCGATGAAATCGGCGCAAAAGTGTTACGTATTGTCGACGAAGCCACCAATGCATGGGGTGTTAAAGTATTGCGGGTCGAAATTAAAGACATAGAACCACCACAAGAATTGGTACGCGCTATGAATCTGCAAATGACTGCCGAACGCCAAAAACGCGCCCAAATCACAGAAGCCGAAGGCAAAAAGCAAGCGCAAATATTGGAAGCCGAAGGTGCAAAATCCGCCGCATTCTTACGCGCTGAAGCCCGTGAACGCGAAGCGGAAGCGGAAGCCAAGGCGACTCAATTAGTCTCGCAAGCCGTCTCACAAGGCGATGTACAAGCCTTAAACTACTTTGTGGCACAGAAATATGTGGAAGCCTTGGGCAAATTTGCCGAGTCTAATCAGCAAAAAACCATTTTCATGCCACTGGATACCAGCGGTTTAATGGGTTCAATCGGCAGTATTAATGAATTGTGGAAAAGCATACAAGACAAAGGCGCAACGGCTAAAACCCCAGAAAACAGCCCTTATCAACGTATGAGCCAACCGCATTCTTAAGTCAGACTCACGAGATAACTATGCAAACAACGTTTGAACCCACTTTGTGGTTTTGGCTGATTCTCGGCTTAGCTCTACTCGGCTTAGAAGTCGTTGTACCGGGCATGATTTTAATGTGGTTTGGGATTGGCGCATTGATTACAGGTGCGCTGCTCGCCTTTTTTCCAGATATGAGTCTTGCAACCCAACTGATTTCATTTGCCGTATTATCCGTGGCAAGTTTAATCGCTTGGCGCAAATCCAAATGGCGGGAAGAGCAAATTCAATCTGATAAGCCCGAACTTAATCAACGCCTACAAAACTTGCTGGGCAAAGAATTTGTCTTAACCGATGCAATTCAAAACGGGCGTGGCACAATTCGCGTTGGCGACACACCGTGGATTGTTGAAGGAGACGATTTGCCAGCAGGTACTAAAGTGCGAGTGAGCCAATTGGATGGCATGATTTTGAAGGTGGAAGCAGTTTAAACTCACAGGTGTATTAATTTTAGGATTTAACATGAAGTATCTCCCTATTCTGCTGTTATTAGGCTTAGTGGCTTGTCATTCGAGTGATCCCATTCACCATTTACCTACTCCTGTTGGACGGGCTTGCACAGAAGAAGCCAAAATCTGCCCTGACGGAAAAACAGCGGTCGGACGCACAGGTGCTAATTGCGAGTTTGCGCCCTGCCCTTAACCTGCATGACTGGCGAAGTAGTAAACTTTCCAAGTACCATCGGTTTGCGGCTTTAAGCGAACCGACAATAAACAATGTCCCGTAAATTCTAAATTAAGTTGTGTTTGTTCAATCGGGTTACCATTCCACCAACGGCGCAGGCGATTACCATTCGATTGTGGCGGAGAGCTATATGCATACTGTGAGGCAAGGCAATGGCGCTGGCGTATATCGCTTAATGCTTGTGGCGACATGCCGACGTAGCCTTGTTTAACCGTCAATTCAAACGCTGCCTTATAATTTTCTTGCTGAAGATAGTCGACAAATTGTTGGGCGGTTTGAATGGCAGCGGGCGGCGTATAAGGTTGGTGAAGCCAATACCAGCTAGCCCCGACAAGCGCGATGACAATTGCTATAATAATTAATGCTCTAATAGCTCGTTTGTCATAATTCATTTTTTACCCGCTAACGAAAAAATATCATAAAGCACGCAACCGCAATTAACACAATAGCCACAACACCTCCTGTTCCTGCCGTGGATACACTGCCTTTTTTACATTTTGGGCATTGAGCAGATAAGTACTTTTTGCCACGCGGATACCATTTATGACCACAATATGCACAGGTGTTTTGCACACGTTTTGTTGATGTCATATAGCCCAAATCCTCAATAATAAAGAATGGTTAATAGTAAAAATATCAAGCTGATTATAATGCGACTTATAGACACTGTCTTACACTCTGCTGACAGTTCGATTTATGCGCTGCATCTCACCGAAAAACCGAACACATCCCATCACCAACAAGCTCGCTTGCAAAGTTTAGCGCTAGAAATTCAGGCATTAGATCGCTTGTATACACTGGCAGGAATGGCAATGGATGCGAAGACAGCGGCGAAACGCCAAGCGTATTACGAGGAATATGAGCGGCTGAAGCAAGCAGTATCTTCTACCTGTTCATATACCTAAGAAAGCAGAAGTGGCGCACCCGGCTGGAATCGAACCAGCGACCCTTGGCTTCGGAGGCCAATACTCTATCCCCTGAGCTACGGGTGCGTAATTGAGTTGTGCATGATACCCAAGCTTAAGGTGTGCGTCTATGTTCGTCTGCATTGCAGACCGAAAACTCGCCAAATCCATGCTTAAATGTGTGAAATCGTCTACCATAAAGGTTCTTTTGCAGTATTGTTTGGAAGCGTATTCGCATGATTCGTAGTATGACCGCCTTCTCACACCGTGAGTTAACCACTGAACAGGGCACATTTACATGGGAGGCGCGCACGGTTAATCACCGTTATTTAGATATGAGTTTGCGTTTACCAGAAGAATTTCGCAGCCAAGAAAATCAGTTCCGTGAAATTATTCAAACCCTGTTAAAACGCGGCAAGGTCGAAACCAACCTACGTTTTACGCCTGCCTTGGGTAAGGTTTCAGAAATAAAAATTAATGAACCATTGGCAAAAGCCCTAATTGATGCTTGTAAACAATTAGAAAGTTTTGCACCCAATACCGAACCTTTAAAAGCCTTGGATATTTTACGTTGGCCGGGGGTAGCGCAAGATTCGCAGCCGGATATGGACGTTTTAAATGAACATGCTAAGGCATTGTTAAAAACTACGTTAGACGATTTATTAGACATGCGGGAGCGTGAGGGTAAACGTTTAGCCGATTTCATTTATCAGCGTTGCGACCAAATTGCGGAAATTATCGTTAAAATTCGCAAACATCGCCCTGCCATTATCAATGGACAACGCGAAAAAATCTTAACACGCATTGAAGAGCTGAAGATTTCGCCGGATTACAACCGTATCGAGCAAGAATTAGTCATTCTCGCACAGCGTTTAGATGTGGATGAGGAATTAGATCGGCTCATGGCGCATTTAGATGAAATTAACGATGTATTAGAACGTGATGAGCCCGTGGGGCGGCGTTTAGATTTTTTAATGCAAGAGTTGAATCGGGAAGCCAATACCTTATCTTCCAAATCTAATGATGCCGAAACCACCCAAGCAGCGGTCGATTTAAAGGTATTAATTGAGCAAATGCGGGAACAAGTACAAAATATTGAGTAAAGTCAAGATTTTTTTGCTTGAAAATGCTTGAAAGCTAGTAAGTCATCTCCATATTCACGTTACGTTAAGCTAATGAATAACACAAATTTGGAGATGACACATGAAAATTGCACGTTATGAACCTTGGTCTATTTTGAACCAATTACAACGCGAAATGGATAATTTAATCCGCCGTGAAGGCGATACTACGACTAGCCCGGTCAGCGATTGGACTCCAGCCGTGGATATTCGTGAAACCGACTCGGCTTACATTTTGCGAGTTGATGTTCCCGGTGTTAATCCACAAGACATCGACATCAACATGGAAAACAACGTGTTAACCATCAGCGGTAAACGCGATACCGAAACCACTGATGAGAAAAATGGCTATAAACGCGTAGAACGGGTAACAGGTACATTCCATCGCCGTTTTACATTGCCAGATAGCATTGATAGCGATCATATCACGGCTAAAACTGACAATGGCGTGCTGGAAATTACCTTACCTAAACAGGCAAAAGTGATGCCGCGTAAAATTGCGGTACAAGCACCTGCACCCGCAGCAAATAATACAATAAGCACCACCAGTACTAGTGCTGCTGCTTAAACATAATTTGTTACAATTCTTGTTTTAGAAAAACGCCGCAGCCTGCGGCGTTTTTTATCGGCTAATACGCAGACGAGGCTGACTAATGCAATACAAAGACTATTACAAAATCTTAGGTGTAGAACGCAATGCAGATCAGGATACGATTAGAAAAGCCTATCGACGTTTAGCGGCTAAATATCATCCTGATCGTAATAAAGAAAAAGATGCCGAAGAACGCTTTAAAGAAGTCAATGAAGCGAATGAAGTATTAAGCGATCCAGAAAAACGTCAACGCTACGATACCTTAGGTTCTAATTGGCAAGCAGGCGATCAATTCCGTACTCCACCCAATTGGGGCGGTATGGGCGGCGGCGCAGGCGGTTTTGATCCTTCATTCTTTGAAGATTTAGCCCGCCAAGCCAGCAATGGACGAGCAGCGGGGGGAGCTGGTTTTAGTGATTTTTTTGAAAATTTATTTGGTGGCGGTTTTAGAGAGCCAAATGCGAATAAACGCCAGACCACGACTAAAGAAACCTCACAGCCTACCGCGAGTTTAGCACTGACCATTGAAGAAGCTATTCAAGGGGTGCGTAAAACTATTCGCTTACCCAGTGGCGAAAGCTTACAAGTGCAAATTCCTGCGGGAGTAACAGATGGCAAAAAAATTCGTTTAGCTGGAAAAGGTAAAAATGGCAGCGATTTATTCTTACAAATTAAACTCAATCCCCATGCTTTATATCGTGTAGAAGGCAACGATTTGTATCTCGACTTGCCGGTTGCCCCTTGGGAAATGGCATTAGAAGCCAGTGTTGAAGTTCCTACCCCGACGGGCAAGGTTAATTTAAAGATTCCCGCTAACAGTCAAACCGGTAAGAAATTGCGTTTAAAAGGGCGTGGTTTGGGTACAACGCCTGTAGGTGATTTATATGTGGTTTTAGTGGTAAATTTACCACAAGCTGTTACGGGTGAACAAAAAGCTGCTTACGCGGCAATGCAAGCCGCCTTTAATAATTGGAATCCGAGGCAGCATCTTAGCTAGAAAGAACTAAACTTATTAAAACCTAACCGTTTACGTTGCGAGTTGCGTTCGTGAAGATAGCTTGACAATACAGGCAAATCATTGGATAAACATCTGAAATTACAGTAAACGGTTAAAAACCGATAAAGTGAGAATTGCACTATGCTAAAACGCTTACAACATCTAACTTTATGTTTAGCACTGGGCTATAGTGTATTGCATCCTATTCAAGTAGGCGCAGCATTGCCTACCGAAGTTAACGGGCAAGCGCTGCCTTCTTTATCAGGTATGTTAGAGCGTGTGACGCCTGCTGTGGTAAATATCACCACAGAGGGCAAACAAAAATCCCATCCTGAGCAATTTCTAAACGATCCTTTTTTTAAACGCTTTTTCGGCGAAAGCGCCCCCATCGAAAAAAATATCAGCGGTACAGGGTCTGGCGTTATTATTCATGCACAACGCGGGCATATCTTAACTAACTATCATGTTATCGAAGAAGCTGATCGTATTAATGTCACCCTAAATGATGGGCGTAAGTTTCAGGCTAAAGTGGTAGGCGCAGATGCCAGAGCAGATTTAGCAGTATTACAGATTCCCGCTGTACGCTTAGCCGCTATGCGCTTTGGTGATTCTGATAAGTTGCATGTAGGCGATTTCGTAGTGGCGATAGGTAACCCTTACGGCATTGGGCAAACAGTTACATCCGGCATTATTAGCGCCTTACATCGTAATCCGGGCATTAGTGAATATGAAAATTTCATCCAAACCGATGCACCCATCAATTTAGGGAACTCCGGTGGCCCTTTAGTTAATTTACGGGGTGAATTAATTGGCATTAATACCGCTATTCTAGGCGATCAAAGTGGTGGCAACTTAGGTATTGGCTTTGCTGTACCCATTAATACGGCGGCTGGGGTCATTAATCAAATCATTCAATATGGCAATGTTGAACGTGGTCAATTAGGCATTGAAGTCAGTAATATAGACGAAGAAACTGCTAAGTTGCTGAATGTGCAAGCTAATATTGGTGCCGTGATTCAGCAAATCTTGCCCAACTCACCAGCCGATCTAGCCGGTTTACAAAAGCAGGATGTAATTTTAAAGGTCAATGGGCAAACCATTGCAAGCCCGGCTGATATTAAGAATATTGTTGGAACATTACGGGTGGGTAGTAACCTACAGATTCATTATATTCGGGATCAACAAGATAAATTTATAACAATTCCAATTACTAAAATGATTCGTAAGTAATCAAAATGTTATCGCTATTTTAGCGATGAATAAGCTGCAACATAACTGCATGAACATTGACAAGCCTGCAAATTGTGCTATATGTTAAACATTGTAGAATAGTAACTGTTTTATATACTTTAACTAAAGATTGTATGAATCTGAATTGAAAATAAGGTGTTAAAGTATAATAGTTCCGCGAAGCATCAAAAGACACAGAAAAAACGCTTAAGCCCGGCGTTGTGTTTTTTGTTTGCGGACACAGGTTTGGTGTCCCCAATCCAGACCTGTTAATTAGCCCCGGCTTTTTAGACCCCCTGTTTGGCCGGGGTTTCTTTTATGCATGGCAGTATAATCAATAAAAATGAATTTATCCTGAATGCAAAAGAAACTAATCGTCATGTAACCATTGATCTAATACCTGCCAACAGGTTTCCAAACCTTGCTGGTTTAATGCAGAAAAGGTCTGTACAGATATATGCGGATATTGGCTCAGTGCTTTACGCACTTGTAATAAGGTACTGGCTGCCGCGCCTTTGGTAAGCTTATCTGCCTTATTTAATAAAATATGTGCTTTAAGCTGACGGCTATTTACCCAGTGCAATAACGTTTGGTCATGTTCTGTTAACGGATGACGAATATCCATGACTAAGATTAAACCTTGCAAAGTCTTGCGCTGTATCAAGTACGCTTCGATAAATTTCTGCCATTCTAGCTTAGCCGCTTCAGGTACTTTGGCATAACCATAACCCGGCAAATCTACCAGTGAATGTTCATCCGGTAGTTGAAAGAAGTTAATCAATTGAGTACGCCCCGGCGTTTTGCTGGTACGTGCAAGGGACTTCTGCGAACAAACGCGATTAATGACACTGGATTTGCCTGCGTTGGAACGCCCTGCAAACGCCACTTCTCTACCCCTTTCGACAGGGAGGGTTTTCTTGGTTGTAGCACTTTGGAGAAAGGCTGCTTGCTGAAAGTAATGCTGTGGAAGCATCATGTTAGTAATCTCTAATATTTTTGCGGAATAGAAATAGAATATGTTATACAATCCAGTCGTTTTACCAAGGTTTGATCATTGGTAAGGTCAAGATTGTAGAGTGTAGATGATGGGACACCTGCATCAGGCTCGGAAAGGTTAATAACCTCTAGGCATGATTGCAAGTAATTTACCGCGACAGCGATAAGATCATAAAACACGCCGTTGCACCCCTCTAGTTCATTGGGGAATGGATCTATGATGCGGGTAACAATTACAGATTTTGTAGATATATTGAGGAGCACTTCGAGATGAAAAAAGTACTCATGGTTGTACTGGCTGGCTTAGCTGTAGGCGTTGCTACATCTGTTTGGGCAGACGGCAATGTTGAAGCGGGCAAAACTAAATCTGCTACCTGTGCGGCATGTCACGGCGCAGATGGTAACAGTGTAAACCCTGAATGGCCAAAATTGGCAGGTCAACACCCTAACTACATCGTTAAACAATTGACCAACTTTAAGGAAGATGCCCGCGTTAATGCTTCCATGTCACCAATGGCAAAACCATTAAGTGAACAAGACATGGCTGATTTAGCGGCTTACTTCAGTAGCCAAGCAAAAAAAATGGGTGAAGCTGACCAAACTAAAGTTGGCTTAGGTGAACAAGTCTATAAAGGCGGCAACAATGCAACAGGCGTTGCAGCGTGTGCAGCCTGTCATGGTCCTACTGGTGCAGGTAACCCAGCAGCAAACTTCCCATCTTTAAACGGTCAACATGCGACCTATGTTAAAGCACAGTTGTTGAATTTCCGTTCAGGCGCACGCGCTAACGACGCAGGCAGAATGATGCGTAACGTAGCTGCGAAAATGTCTGACGCTGAAATCGACTCAGTTGCTGAATATATTGCTGGCTTGAAATAAGTTACAATATCTTAATGCTTTAACAGCACTCAAAGGGTGGCAGCGGTCACCCTTTGTTGTTTTAATGCCCCTACTTTAGTAAGCACGTGCCTATTATGCAATCTAGCGTTTCTAATCGTTCTAAATTTCACCCCATTCAATTTTTAGGGTCGATGAATTTGGCCATTAGTTTGCTAGTGATCATTGCTATCGCTTCGATCATTGGCACTATATTGCAGCAAAATCAGCCCTATACATCTTATCAAATTAAATTTGGTTCGTTTTGGTTTGAGATTTTTCGGTCGTTAGGTTTATACGATGTTTATAGTGCAATTTGGTTTTTATTAATTTTAGCATTTTTAGTGCTTTCTACGGCGACTTGCGTCGGACGCAATACCCCGGGTATTCTGCGCGAAATTCGCCATTTCCGTGAGTCGATTCAAGCAAAGTCGCTATTAGCGATGAAGCACCAAACACATTTCACCACCAACCTACCGCCCGACCAAGCGGAAACATTGACGCAACAAATTTTAAAAAACCAAGGCTTTAAATATCGCAGTAAAACAGAGACTGAGCATAGTGTCGTTGCAGGTATGAAGGGCACAGCCAATCATTGGGGCTATTGGTTTACACATATTGGTTTAATTGTCATTTTATTAGGCGCTGGTATTCTGGATAATGGGCGTTTAGGTATTATGATCGGTGAATGGTCGGGGAAACTCAAACCTGAAACGCGCAACGTGTCAGCGGATCAAGTTCCAGCGATTAGCCAATTACCAGAAAGTAATCGAGCTTATCGAGGCTCGGTTGATATTCCAGAAGGTAGCCGTGCTAATATTATTTTTATTCCCGTTCGGGATGGTTTTCTAGTACAAAACTTGCCATTCTCGGTGGAAGTTAAAGATTTCCGCGTTGAACATTATTCAACAGGCATGCCAAAATCGTTTGAAAGTGATATTGTTTTATATGACAAAAATTTAAAAGAACCCTTAAAGAAAACAATTTCTGTCAATCATCCATTGGTATACAAAGATATTGCTATCTATCAAGCCAACTTTGGCGATGGCGGCTCACAAATTAATTTACAATTATTGCCGTTTAATCCGCACAATAAATTGCAGGCATTAACAGGCAACGTGTTTCGCAATTATAAAGTTGCCAGCACGGACAAAAAGTACACCTTAGAATTAACCGATTTTCGCTTATTCAATATTAATGATATGGAAGACGCGAACGGCAAACCTATTAAACGCAATGTGGGACCAAGCGTTAATTTTAAATTACGTGACGCAACCGGACAGGCTATTGAGTATCAGAATTACATCAACCCTATCCCCATTAAAAACCATGCCTATTTTATTAGCGGTATGCGCAGCAGCCCGGGCGAACCTTTTCGTTATTTACATATCCCTGCTGACGCTAAAGGTACGCCTAATCGGTTTATAGCCTTTCTGACGATGCTCCAAGATACTGAGCTATTAAGACGATTGGCTCAAGAAACAACGCGTACTACCTTACCCGCAGAATCAGGGCGAGCTCAAGATTTAGAAGGGCAAATGGTTAACGCGATGGTGCAGCTTACACAAACCTTTGTAAATAAAGGCGCGGATGGGATTTCCCAAGAAATTAACCAACGCTTTGCAACTGATAAACAAGCAGAAGCGTCTAAAGCTTATATGACCATTTTGCATACATCCTTACGCACGGTCTATCAGGAAATGTTAAGACAAGAAGGGCATGCTGATAAGGTCACTGAGGCTGATTGGGATTTCTTAGACGATAGCATTATGGCCATTGATAAAATTTCTGCCTATGGCTCACCTTGGTTTATTCAGCCCACAGGATTCAAGCATATTGAAGCCTCTGGTTTGCAAATTACCCGTTCACCCGGTCAAAGTGTGGTGTATTTTGGTAGTGCAATGCTGGTCTTAGGTGTGTTTTTATTATTCTATGTCGCTCATCGGCGCATTTGGGTTTGGTTAAAACCTACAGAGAATAATCAAACAGAAATTGTTGTCGCAGGTTCGAGCAATCGTAATCAGCCTGAATTTGAACGTTATTTTGAGCACTTACAAGGTTTATTCCGTAAGGCTATGAACAGTAAGCAAGAGGTACAGCATGTCGACGCCGCAGGAAACCATTAATCAACTCATCCATGAACCTTCATTATTCGAGCGTCTTACCCGCCGTGATTGGATTTGGGCGGGCGTGGTATTACTCGCGACAATTATCGCGTTCGCAGTTTACCACAATAATATGGACGCTTATGAAATCGGCATTTTAGCCGCAACCGCCCCTGCGGTCATTCTCATGGGCTGGTATTGGAAACCGTTTCAAAACTATACCTTAGTCGTCGCTGCCTTTAGCTTAATCAGCATTTGGCTTTATGACGGTAACTATGCACGAGGGGACACCTCCTTTGGTTTGAAATACTTATTCTCTAGCCAATCTGCGGTTATGTGGATGAGTGCCTTATTTGTCATGGCAACCGTTGCCTATTTTGCAGGCTTGTTTGCCAATAACAATTTTACCTTGAAGACTGCCTCCGTTTTAACATGGTCAGCCTTAGTGATGGGCTTAACGGGCATGATGGCGCGTTGGAATGAGTCTTACTTAAGAGACCCAGAATTTGGGCATATTCCGGTTAGTAACCTATACGAAGTATTCATTCTATTCTGCATTATTACAGGCCTGCTCTACCTCTATTATGAAGGTCGTTATAAAAATCGTTCACTCGGTGGCTTTGTATTATTAGTCATTAGTGCAGCGGTTGCCTTCTTGCTTTGGTATAGCTTCACCCGCGATGCTGGCAAAATTGTGCCACTTGTACCAGCCTTGAAAAGTTATTGGATGAAAATCCACGTACCTGCTAACTTTGTGGGCTATGGTGCATTTGCACTGGCTGCAATGGTTAGCGTAGTTTACTTGTTAAAACACCATGCGATGCAAACTAAGCCAATGGGCTTAATTGACACCCGCCTTCCCTCTTTAGACATGTTAGACGATCTTACGTATAAATCCATTGCGTTAGGTTTTGCCTTCTTCACAATCGCCACAATCCTAGGCGCATTATGGGCAGCCGAAGCATGGGGCGGCTATTGGTCATGGGATCCCAAAGAAACATGGGCATTAATTGTTTGGTTAAATTACGCTGCATGGCTGCATTTACGCTTTTCTAAGGGTTGGCGCGGTGTGCCTATGGCATGGTGGGCAATAATTGGGTTATTTGTCACACTATTTGCGTTCCTCGGCGTCAACATGTTCCTATCAGGACTACACTCCTACGGTGAACTTTAAGGTTCATCGTTTTGTCTTAAGGGCATTCCACTAAAAAAAACTGACTAACAATGACCAGCTATCTAAGGGAGCATATCAACCCATGCAAAAACTAACGAAACAAGCATTTGGCTTTATGCTGGCTGCGGTTTTAGCATTAAGCGGCTGCAAACCAGAAACCAGTCAAGCTGAGGAATTTAAAGAGGGCGTTTATTACGGCAGAATTAATCCACCCGTGCCGACACAAGTGGGTCCTAATCGGGTTGAAGTAGACGAACTATTTTGGTACGGCTGTCCCCACTGTGCTGATTTAGAGCCTACCATTGATAAGTTCCTACAAACTAAACCGGCGAATGTGGATTTTCAGCGCGTTCCTGCGACGATTAGCTCACGCTGGCGTTATCATGCTGTGCTTTACTATGTGGGTAAAATGCTTGACCCCACGGGTGAAAAGCAGCTTCATAAAAAAACGTTTGATGCTATTCAAAAACAACGCCGCCGTATTGATAACGATGATGCTTTACGCCGTTTCTTTACAGAACAAGGCTATAGCTTGGATAAAATCAATGGCGCACTGAATTCAATGGAAATGAAAGCGGCAATGGCGCGTGCGGATGAGATAGGTCAAAAATCGGGTGCTGATTCCGTGCCAATGATCATTATTAATGGTAAATATATTACTAGCCCTAGTATGGCAGGTGATAAATTATTGCCCGTCGTCAACTATTTAATTAAGCGCGAAACCAAGTAGAGGTCAGTATGCGTAAGTTGTCATGGTTGGATAAAGTATTAGTCGAAGCAGATCAAGCATTGCGTACTGTTTATGCGACTGCACCGACAACTGAACGTCCTTATCCTGCGGCTAATCTTACGGAGACTACCTTATTAAACGCCGAAGAACGTAAGCAAATTGGACGTTTAATGCGTATTAATCACACTGGCGAAATTTCTGCTCAGGGTTTGTACCGTGGGCAGGCACTAACCGCCAAACGTGAAGATATTCGCAGCCAAATGGAACGCGCCGCGCAAGAAGAGAATGACCATTTAAATTGGACAGCTAAGCGCTTAGCTGTACTTGATACACACCAAAGCGTATTAAATCCTTTATTCTATTGGGGTTCTTTTACGATTGGTGCAGTCGCGGGCAAAGTAGGTGACCAATGGAGTCTTGGTTTTGTGAAGGAAACCGAAGACCAAGTGATTCGTCATTTAGATGAACATTTAACTCAAATGCCCTGTCATGCTCAACAAGATCGCGCTGTATTACAACAAATGAAAATAGACGAAGCGCATCATGGCGAGTTAGCTCAACGCTCGGGTGGCGCACGCTTACCTTGGCCGATCCGCAAATTAGTCATGCCTTTAATGTCTAAAGTAATGACTAAATCAACGTATTATATTTAATCCTGACACCAGTCCAGCAAGTGGTAACCCATTTGCTGGGCAAAACATTGTACCCATTCACCCGCTATTTCAAATGGCATTTGTTCAATTCCCAAGGCTTTACATTGAGTGACTTGCAAGCCTGCATAACCACAGGGGTTAATTTGCTGAAAGGGGCTTAAATCCATATCCACATTTAAGCTTAACCCATGATAGGTATAACCCCGTGTGACGCGTAAACCTAACGCCGCAATTTTAGCGCCGTTTACATAAACACCGGGAGCATCACGATCACCTTGGGCAACAATCGCGTAATGGCTTAATAAATCAATAATAGACTGCTCAATCCGCATCACCAAATCACGTACTGCCACTTGCTTACGCCGAATATCCAGCAGTAAATACGCCACTAACTGACCGGGTGCGTGATAGGTGACTTGTCCGCCCCGATCTATATTCACAATCGGGATATCCGTTACTTGTAAAATATGCTCAGCTTTACCATTTCGCCCTAATGTAAATACAGGCGGATGTTGCACTAACCATATTTCATCCGGCGTTTCAGGGGTGCGTGTTTGCGTAAATTGCTGCATATCTTGCCAGACTGTTACGTAATTCTGCACCCCTAAAACTTTTAGTTTAAGGGTTTGCGCTAATGTTGTTTCGATTAAAGCGCCCAAACCACTAGCTCACAGTTTTTCAAATCTTGGTAAATTGCGTCAATTTGCTCTTTGCTGGTCGCCTGAATATTCAGGGTGACACTTTGAAACTTACCCGTTGAACTTTGTTTAGCTTGTAAATTATCAGGGGTAAAAGTCGTATCATGCTTTTGCGCAATCGCACAGACCTGATTATGAAAATCAGGGTCTGCTTTTCCTGCCACTTTAATCGGAAAATGGCAGGGGAATTCCAATACTAAGTTTGCTTGCTGTCCAAACCGATCCATGTTTGTTTACCTTTAATCAGTGAAGATTTTTTGGATACTATCCAACATACCTCTAAACCAACCACCTTCACCCACATCTTGTAACGCGTATAAAGGTGCAGTTTTTACTACCTTTTGCGTTTCCGTATCGGTAAAGATAATTTTGCCTAGGCTATCCCCCCGTTTAATGGGGGCATCTACGCCTTTATCAACCTGCATACCGCCTTTTAGTTGATCATAGCGACCTTTCACTACACTGATATATAAGTCATCTATCACACCGGCAGGCGCTTCAGTTTCTTCACCTTTCCACACGCGTACTTTGGTTAATACTGAACCCGCATCAAAGACTTTATGTGTTTCAAAGGTACGAAAACCGTATTCTAATAATTGTTGGCTAGTATTCGCCCGCGCTTCTTCGCTTTTCGTGCCCAAAACCACACTGACTAAACGCATATTGTCACGTTTAGCAGAGGCTACCAGACAATAACCCGCCGATTCAGTATGTCCGGTTTTCAAACCATCAACGGTAGGATCACGAAATAACAACTTATTACGGTTAGGCTGCTTAATATTGTTATAGGTAAATTCTTTTTCAGAATACAGTTTGTAACGTTCTGGAAAAGTATTAATCAGCGCTTTTACTAAAATAACGATGTCACGCGCAGTGGTATAATGATTTTGCGCGGGCCAACCCGTGGCATTCATATAATGGGTATCTTTCATACCTAGTTCGGCGGCGGTTTGATTCATCCGCTGTACAAAGGCATCTTCACTACCCGCGACGTGCTCAACTAAGGCAATCGCTGCGTCATTGCCAGATTGAATAATCATACCCCGCAATAACGATTCTAACGGCACTTTCTTACCCAGCTCTACGAACATACGTGAGCCTTCCATTTTCCACGCCTTTTCACTGACTAACACTTCGTCAGTAACCTTAATCGTACCCTTATCCAATTCACGATACAGAATATAGGCTGTCATGAGTTTGGTAATACTGGCGGGTTCAACTTTCAGACCCGGATTCAACGCCGCTAACTCATCACCGCTTAAAAAGTCGACCAAAATATAACTACGGGCTTCAATTTCTGGCACGCCGGGCGCGGCAGCAATACGTTCAGCCGGAAGCGACGGGTCATTATACGGTGCAGTTGCGCCCCCTGTGGGAAAGTCCGCTTCGCTAGCTTGAGCGGGGGTGTTAGGTGCTTTCGTTGGCGTTTTAGCCGCGTGGGCAGTCATTCCTACTAGTAAGAGTAAGCTGAGGATAAGACTTTTAAACAGCGTTCTAGGCATTCGGCATCCCTTCTTTCATCACACAAGAATTCCAATTATTAAAGCATTAAAGCCGAGTCACGTTATTGTTCGACTAAGCGGAAATTAGCAAGCCCATTACTTTGTAATGTATCTTTTACATTATCAATTTGATCTTGATTATAAAGCGGCCCAATTCGTACTTGATGTACGGCACGTCCGGATTCTTGCACACTTGCCATTTCGGTTTTAGCTAACCCAACTGAACTTAAGCGCACAAACATATCAATCGCGGCATTACGTTCAGGCCAAGTTCCTGCTACTACATAGTAAACCTTATCCCCTGATTTTGCCGTGCTTTTTTGTTTTTGGCGTTCAAACTCACTTAAAGTCGCACTACTGACTTTACCTTGCAAATTGCGCCCATCTGTTTGCATGTGGCTAACACTCGCAAATTGTCCTTTAAATTGATCTGGCGACAAAGCTTCGACGCGTACAGGTGCACCGCTGGGGCTTTTAATACCAAGTGCATTAGCAGCAGCAAAGGATAATTGAATAATATCTCGTGTTTCAAATGGCCCGCGATCATTTATGCGAACAATAATCGACTTGCCAGTTTGTTGATGTGTAACGCGCACAAAACTCGGAATAGGCAAAGTACGATGGGCGGCTGAATAGGCATACATATCAAACTTTTCACAACCTGCCGTTTCACTGCCTTGGTATTCTGCGCCGTACCAAGCAGCCGTGCCATCTTCAACGTAATTTTTGGCAGAGGCTAATACCTGATAGTGCTGCCCATTAATGGTATAACGACTGTCATTGCCACAAGCACTACGTGCCTCAAACCCCACCTCTGGTTCAGCTTTTGCGACACTATCAGGTGCAGCAACGGGCTTAACTCGTTGGCTACTACAGCCACTTAATGTTGTAAGTACCAGTGCTATCACTAAGCCTGCATTCGGTTTTATCATCGTTTTCATGCGCTTAACTTCTTGTTGCCCCAAACAATATGCTCTAAATCGACGCTTAGGTCGTTAGTTTGATTATACTGTCTGAATCTAAACTGAAGCTGAGCCTTAGTAATTTTCCTGTTGATAAATCCGTTTACGCTTCTTCATACCCATAATAATACCAAACGCCATCATTAGGGTAACAACCGCCGTCCCGCCATAGCTAACCAAGGGTAGCGGTACGCCCACCACGGGTAATAAACCACTTACCATACCAATATTTACGAATAAATAGACGAAGAACGTAATCCCTAAACTACCGGCTAATAAACGTGCAAAGGTATCTTCACCTTGCGAAGCAATATATAAACAACGCCAGATAATTAGCAGGTATAAGCCCATGAGCAGTAAATTGCCAACCAGACCAAATTCTTCACCAAAAACTGCGTAAATAAAGTCAGTATGACGCTCGGGTAAGAAATCTAAATGGGATTGGTCACCGTTAAACCAGCCTTTGCCGTCCACACCACCTGAACCAATGGCAATTTTCGATTGCGTAATATGATAGCTCGTGCCTAATTTATCAGCTTCTGGATTGAGTAAGGTTAAGACCCGCTGCCGTTGATAATCATGCATGCCATACATAAACATCAAGGGGGCTGCAATAATGATACTAACGACTGTGCCGCCAATTAACCACCACGACATACCCGCTAAATAGATCACGAAAAAGCCAGACATTCCCACCAATAAAGCCGTGCCTAAATCGGGCTGTTTCATAATGAGTAACATCGGCACCGCTACCAATAACAAGGCAATTACAATATCAATAAAACGTGGCGGCAAGGCTTTTTCAGAGAAGAAGTAGGCCACCATCATAGGCACAGCCAGTTTCATTAATTCAGCAGGCTGAATATCAATGCCAATATTGAGCCAGCGCGTAGCACCTTTTTTAGTTTCACCCACCAACAGTACTAAAATTAATAACACAACGCCCGCACTGTATAACCAAATCGACCATTGCCTTAATGTTTTACTTTGAACTTGAGAGAAAATAATGATTAAGGTAAAACCCGCAAGAAAGTGAGCCGCTTGTCGATACACTTGGTTGAGATTGGCATCACTCGCACTATACAGCGTTACCAAACTCAGAAAGACCAATAATGACAGAAAGGCCAATAACACAGCATCTACACGATGCATAGCGCGTAATAACCAATTGGGCATTAAACCTTTAATCATGTTGGTCGGATTCCTCGTCTGCATGACCTGCTGCTTCAGGGTCGGCTTCTTCTTCTAATGGCTGAATGGCATCATCGCCATATTCTTTTAACAAATAGGCATCCATCATTTTACGCCCAATTGGCGCGGCCGTATGCCCACCACTACCAGATGAGTTTTCAATAATAACGGAAACTGCAATTTTAGGATCATCTGCTGGGGCAAATCCGACGAATAAAGCATGGTCACGTAAGCGTTTTTTAGTACTACCCGCACTATATGAGCCGCCCTTTAAACCGAAAACCTGTGCAGTACCTGTTTTACCGGCAATTCGATAACTTGCACCTGCCCCTGCGGCTCTTGCTGTACCGCCCGGACGCATAACGTTTTCCATTCCCGCAATAGCGATCTTCCAATAACGTGCATCTGCCAGTACGGGGGGAAAGGGTTCAGGCTTTAACACATTTTCTTGTTGATTCTTGGCAATACGTACACCGCGTAAGATATGCGGTTTTAAACGTACGCCCCGATTAGCCATGATGGTAGCCGCATGCGCAAGTTGCATAGGGGTTGATAACCAATAGCCTTGCCCGATACCAATATTGACCGTATCGCCCGGATACCAATTGCTTTTATGCCGTTTTAATTTCCATCGAGGATCGGGCATTAGCCCCGACGCCTCAGAAGGTAAATCGACACCGGTTTGTTCACCAAAACCAAATTTATGCATAAAAGCCGAAAAACGCTCTATGCCCATGTGATACGCCAAATCATAAAAGTAGGTATCACAAGATTGGGCAATCGCTCGATTTAAATCAACTGAGCCATGTCCCCGCTTATTCCAGCACCTAAAAACATGCTTTTGCCCAGACAAGCGAAAGAAACCGGGGTCAAATACCCGCGAGCCGGGCGACATGACTTTCTCTTCTAAACCCGCAATACCCACCATTGGTTTAATCGTTGAACCGGGCGGATAGACCCCTTGTAACGCACGATTATAAAGCGGACGGTCGGGGTCTTCGCTTAAAGCAGTATAATCTTTATAGGAAATGCCATTGATAAACAGGTTGGGGTCAAAGGTCGGCACACTGGCTAGGGCTAAAATTTCCCCGTTCTTAGGGTCAATAGCCACAATTGCGCCTTTTTCACCTGCTAATAATTTTTCCGCTTTGATCTGTAAATTAATATCTAAACCCAAAAACAGATCTTGCCCGCCAATAGGTGCTTTTTCTTCTACGACAGCTTGTTGCTTACCATGAGCATCTACTTCGACCAAGTGATAGCCTGCTTGCCCATGTAGCCGATTTTCATGCGAAGCTTCTACCCCTGTTTTACCGATATGCGTCGTGCCGGTGTATTCATTCTTATCCAGCCGCTCCATATCCTTTTCATCAATTCGCCCAACATATCCAATCACATGACTGGCAATCGTGCCCAAGGGGTAATAACGCTCCATGCGGACTTCTAAATTGACGCCGGGAAAGCGCGGTCGATTGACTGCAAAAATAGCAACTTCTTCTTCACTTAAATTCACTTTAAGTGGCACAGGCTGATATTTAAAGCGGGTCACTTGTTGTTTGAATAAACGAGTCTCTTTTTCGGATAATGGAATGAGTTTACCCAAACGTGTCACTAAACCATCGACATCAGCTAAGGTGGTTTTACCGTCTTTATTTTCATCACTAATATTATCGCGTACTACTTCCAATACATACTGGGTATGACTATCTGCCAATAACGCGCCATTACGATCATAGATTTGACCGCGATTAGGCGGAATAGGTACTCGGCGTAAATAGTGATTACGCGACTCCTCCGCAAATGTTTGGTATTCTAATACTTGCAACTGGTATGCCCGTGCTCCTAACCCAATAAGAGCTAATAACACCAATACCGCTGCTACAATAACACGCACATTAAACAGATACTGTTCGTCGCGTTCTGTCTTAATGGAAAGCCGTTCACCCATGAATTGTTTTAGTATGTATGCTATGAATTAGTGACATAAGAAAGCCAAGCCCGCTACTGTAGTTGTCGCCACGCAACAATATATGGGTGACGACAAGGAAACAAGGAAAACTACAAAAAGTTAATCTTATTTCTCGGAAGCTTCATAACGCTTAACACTGGCTACAATTTCAGCTTTTGCAGCGTCTGCATCTTCCCAACCTTCAACCTTAACCCATTTATTAGGTTCTAATTCTTTGTAATGTTCAAAGAAATGTTTAATCTGATCGACTAATAAGGCTGGTAGATCTTTATAAGATTCAATGTTGCCATAACTTGGATATAGTTTAGTCGCAGGCACGGCGACGATTTTGGCATCAATGCCAGATTCATCTGCCATTTTCAATACACCGATAGGGCGTACTGGAATCACTGCACCGTGAACTAATGGCGTAGGTGTTACCACTAAAACATCGGTCGGATCGCCATCTTCTGCTAATGTATGGGGAATAAAACCATAGTTAGCCGGATAAAACATAGGGGCAGACATAAAACGGTCAACCATTAACGCACCACTTTCTTTGTCAATTTCATATTTGACAGGTGAAGCATGTGCTGGAATCTCAATAATGACGTTTACGCTGTTCGGCACATCTTTACCGGCAGGAATTTTGGAAATATCCATAGTTACCTCTACATGGTGGTTCAAAATCTGGGTATTATAACGTCTCTGTAGTCGGGTAACACTACCCGATATGTCGACATTCCTAACCTTTTTAATTGAAAACGTATATGTCTAACTCATTACGTGACCAGTTACTTAAAGCTGGTCTCATTACGCAAGAACAAATAGAACAAGCTAATCAGCCTAAACCGAAAGAACTTGCGCCTAAAGCACCGTCTGCTAAAAAAGCGACGCGTCCACCACAGGCAGGTCGCCCTCATGCTGCAAAACCCCAAGCTAAACCTCAATTGGTCGATGAAGATTTAGCCAAATTTTATAAAGAGCGCGAGACTATAGAACGTAATGAGCGTTTAGAAGCTGAACGGCAGCAACGTGAGTTAGCGGCACGGCGCAAGGCAGTACGCGGGCAAATTCAGACCCTCATCAATGAAAACACCCAAAATATAGCGGATGCTGACATTCGTTATAATTTTGTGGTGGGCGATAATATTAAATACGTGTATGTAACTGAAACTCAACAAACACAATTAGCTAATGGTGAGTTAGCGCTAACCTTCTTGGAAGGCAAACGCTGCATTATTCCATTGGAGACGGCGCAAGCAATTACCGCCTTAGATCCTGATAAAATTATTATCATTAATCAGCCAGAAGCAGAAAGCCCCGAACTCACCTAAGGCGCTTGTTGTAGTATTAAGGCTTGCTTATACAATTGATTTTTTGGTAAACCGGTTAAACGAGCGGCTAAGGCAGCGGCTTGTTTAATCGGCAGTTCTTCTAGCAAAATGCTTAATACTTGCTGACTATTAAGGGCAGTAGCTTGTTCATCATTTTGTGGACTTGCTCCCTCCACTACCACAACAAATTCACCACGACACATATTGCTGTCGACGTCTAAACGTTCGCGTAATTCGGCTACTGTACCACGATAAATACTTTCATATAGCTTGGTAAGTTCACGCAAAATTACAAGATTTCGTTCAGCGCCCCACACCGTTTGCATATCCGCTAAACTGTCAACAATTCGATGACTAGACTCATAAAATACCAATGTACGCGTTTCGTGGCCTAAACTTTTTAATAATTCACGACGTGAACTGCCTTTAGCTGGTAAAAATCCCTCAAAGGTAAAGCGATCAGTGGGCAAACCCGCAACCGATAAGGCGGTAATCAAAGCACTAGCGCCCGGAATCGGTACAATTTTGTAATTTTGGTTGCCGAGCGCATGTATTAATTTATAACCGGGATCGCTAATTAAGGGTGTACCCGCATCACTGACTAGGGCTAATTTTAGACCTTGATCTAAATCAGCTTGCACCTGAGCGATTTGTTGCGTTTCATTATGGTCGTGTAAACTACTTAACGGCTTACTAATCCCAAAATGCGTGAGTAAATGCCGAGTGACCCGTGTATCCTCAGCATAAATTTTGTCAACTTCACCTAGAATTCGTTGGGCACGTTGGCTAATATCTTCTAAATTGCCAATGGGCGTAGCCACACAATACAAAATACCAACACTCATAAATAATACCTAATTACCCAACATTTTGACGAATCTTCAAATACACTTAGTTTCAGAATTCATACCTAAAATTAAACAGCAAACAATGGTATATTCTCTTAACGCGTTAACCCAAACAATAATCACAGGACATGAACAATGCATAAGACTTTTCATAACGGAACTATGAAGTATCTTTATCCTGTTATCTTAGCTTCCACTCTATTATTACAAGCCTGTGCTCCCACCACGACGTCGGTAGTCAGTGAGTCGGTAGAGGCAGAAGTGAGCGACTTCAGCACTAACAACTTTGCTAAAGATTCTGCTATTAAACAAGCCAATATCTTGTTAAAACAGGGAAAAAAACGTGATGCTGCACAAGCTTATTTTAAAGCTGCTAGTAGTTATCCCTCACCGCAAAAAGAGCGGGTTATGTTACAAGCCGCTGAAATTACTGCTGCAATGGGCGATGCTAGTTTAACCAACCGTTATCTTAGCAAAATTCCAGCGAAAGCACTGGTAGGCGAGAATGGCGCACGCTATGGTTATATTAAAGCTTTATTAGCAGTACAACTGAAAGACCCTAATGCAGCAATAAAGTATTTGCCAGCAACTAACAAAGGTGTGTCGGCTGGCTTAGCTTCTAAAATTAATCAATTACGCCAAAGTGCATTAGCAATGGGGGGTAAGGATAATAGTGGTACTGCTGCGGTTAATGTACAAGCGGCGCTTGTGCCGACTAGCGTCACTAAAATTGGCGTTTTATTACCTCAATCAGGTTCATTAGGTAGCGTTAGCCAAGATATTTATCAAGGTATGAAAACTGCCAAGCGCGCTTTGGGCAAAAATACTGAATTAACCTTATATGATGTTGGCGCGGGCGGTGGCGTTGCGCAGTATCAAAAGGCGGTTGCTGATGGTGCTGATGTGATTGTTGGTCCCTTAGATAAAGAAACCTTAGCCGCTATTTTAGCGCAGCCGCAAATTCTATCACGCCCTATTTTAAGCCTTAACTATTTGACTTCAAATAAAAATATTCCGGGCGCTTTATACCAATTTGGTTTATTACCGGAAGATGAGGCGCGGCAAGTTGCCAATAATGCGATTGCACGTAATCAACGTAATGCTATTGTATTAGCACCTAATTCTAGTTGGGGCGAACGTGTGGCAAACGCCTTTAAAACGGCGTATCAATCACAAGGTGGTCAAATCAGCATTGTTGAATTCTATGCAGATGCACCCAGTGATTATTCCGCTAATGTACAAAAAGTGCTAGCTGCCGGACAAGGCAAAGCAAACTTAGTGTTTGTGGCAGCTTCACCTTCACAAGCACGCTTATTACGACCGTTGTTAAGCCAACAAGCACCGAATCTTCCAGTATATGCTACTTCACATATCTTCTCGGGACGTACCGATCCAAGCAAAGACAGTAGCTTAGACGGCATTGTTTATACGGAAATTCCGTGGATTATGGAAAGCTTACAAGCTGGAACATTAAATAGCTCCACTTATCCGCGCATGTATGCATTAGGTATGGACGCATTTTTGATTGCGCAAAACCTGCCAAGTATTGCGCGTAATCCAGCAGCTAAGGTCAATGGTAAAACTGGTATGATTAATTTGGCGGGTAATCGTCAAGTACAACGCAGCCTAACGTTTGCAACTTTTGCAAACGGTGTACCACATAGCCTTGGACGCTAAATCGGTTAAACCTGCGCATCTAGTACAAGGTGCGCAAGCTGAAACTTTAGCTTGTGAATATTTACAAGCTAATGGCTTATGCCTATTGGCTAAAAATTATCGCCTACTTACCGGCGAAATTGACCTGATTATGCAAGACGGTGCGGTCATTGTGTTCGTTGAGGTACGTTACCGCAAAACCACACGTTACGGTGGTGCACTGGCTAGTATTAACTATCAAAAACAAAAACGTATTATTCAAACCGCCAGCCATTACCTGCAATATCATGCCCCCCAGGCACAAGCACGCTTTGATGTAATTGCCATCCATCATGCCTATGAATTGCAATGGTTGCGCAATGCTTTTGAAGCTTATTAGACACTAGAATAATTGAAATCAATGGTTAAACATTCTAACGTTAACACAATACCTTTTTTCAGAGAGGCAGCGCCGTATATTCACGGGCATCGTGATAAAACCTTTGTGGTAGCATTTGCGGGTGAAGTCATTGAAATGCCACAATTTCGTCAACACTTGCAAGATTTAGCTATTATTTCTAGTTTAGGGGTTCGCTTAGTATTGGTGCATGGCACACGACCACAAATTGACTTACGTCTACAAGAAACTAATCAATCCATTCAATTTCATAAAGGTATTCGGGTAACCGATACCAATGCGTTAAAAGCAGCGCAAGAAGCGATTGGTTTTTTAAGAATTAAAATTGAGAATTTACTAACCCACGCTTTAAGCCAACCGAGTTTATCCAATCAAGCCTTGGGTTTGATTTCAGGTAATTTTATTACAGCAAAACCTTTAGGTGTCATTGATGGCGTTGACTATGCCTATTCGGGTTCAGTTAGAAAAATTAATCATGAACTGATTCAACAGCAGTTACAAAATCATAATTTAGTTTTACTTTCGCCAATTGGTTATTCACCAACGGGGGAAGCTTATAATCTGCGTTATGAACAAGTCGCAATTGCTGCTGCAAAAGCCATTCAAGCAGATAAATTAATATTTTTAAGCGCACACCCAATTGATTTACCCGAAGAGTTAACCCTAGAAGAAGCCTATCACTATAATACTCACCCACTCATGGCTGCGGTATTAGAAGCGTTAGAAATGCATATTGATCGAGTGCATTTATTAGATGCTGCTCAAGATGGCACGTTATTACTAGAACTTTATACGCGAGATGGTTCAGGCAGCTTAATTGCCGCAGAGCAATTTGAAACATTGCGTCAGGCTACTATTGAAGATATTGGTGGTATTTTGGAATTAATCCGCCCATTAGAACAAAAAGGTATTTTGGTTAAACGCTCACGTGAACAATTAGAATTAGAAATTAACAAATTCTCAGTCATTACACGTGACCGTGAAATTATTGCCTGTGTGGCTTTATATGATACGTCTGATGCAGGCATTGGAGAACTAGCCTGTTTAGCCGTTAATCCACATTATCGTGGTGGTAACCGTGGCGATAAATTATTTAAATACGTCGAGCAAGCTGCTATTAGCCAAGGTAAAAAACAATTATTGGTTTTAACCACCCAAACGACGGATTGGTTTAAGGAACGTGGCTTTGTAAAAGGGAATATTGAAGCATTACCTGCGAATAAAAGGGCGATTTATAACTACGATAGAAATTCACAGATTTTGTTTAAGACGCTTTAAAAAGCGACTTTTAAGCTAATAAAATGAAACTAGAAGAAGCGTGTATTAGGAATAACTTGAGGCAGGCTAAAAGTAGCGGGCATAAAAAAAGCCTCATTTTGGATGAGGCTTTTGATGTAAGTGCTTGGCATTGACCTACTTTCACATGGGGAAACCCCACACTATCATCGGCGATGCTGCGTTTCACTTCTGAGTTCGAGATGGGATCAGGTGGTACCACAGCTCTATAGATACCAAGCATAACTGGCTGAGTCACGGTGAAGCGGTTTTGGGTCATGATGTAAGAATATTCGTTACACCCGCCGGAGGCTTCACCCCTCAATTCGGAAAGTTAATCAAGTCTGATTACAATTCAATAAGTCAATCTCTACAAAGACCGCTTTGGGTTATAGGATCAAGTCTCACGGGCAATTAGTATTGGTTAGCTTCATACATTACTGCACTTCCACATCCAACCTATCAACGTCCTAGTCTCGAACGGCCCTTTAGGACTCTCTAGGAGTCAGGGAGGTCTCATCTTGGGAGGGGCTTCCCGCTTAGATGCTTTCAGCGGTTATCCCGTCCATTCATAGCTACCCAGCAATGCCACTGGCGTGACAACTGGAACACCAGAGGAATGTCCATCCCGGTCCTCTCGTACTAAGGACAGCTTCCCTCAAACCTCCAACGCCCACGGCAGATAGGGACCGAACTGTCTCACGACGTTCTGAACCCAGCTCGCGTACCACTTTAAATGGCGAACAGCCATACCCTTGGGACCTGCTTCAGCCCCAGGATGTGATGAGCCGACATCGAGGTGCCAAACTCCCCCGTCGATATGGACTCTTGGGAGGAATCAGCCTGTTATCCCCGGAGTACCTTTTATCCGTTGAGCGATGGCCCTTCCATTCAGAGCCACCGGATCACTAAGACCTACTTTCGTACCTGCTCGACTTGTCTGTCTCGCAGTCAAGCGTGCTTATGCCTTTACACAAACCTCTCGATTTCCGACCGAGATTAGCACACCTTCGCGCTCCTCCGTTACTCTTTAGGAGGAGACCGCCCCAGTCAAACTACCCACCATACACTGTCTCTGGTACTGTTATACCTAGGTTAGAACGTCGAACATACCAGGGTGGTATTTCAAGGACGGCTCCACGCAGACTAGCGTCCACGCTTCAAAGCCTCCCACCTATCCTACACAAGCAGGTTCAACATTCAGTGTAAAGCTATAGTAAAGGTTCACGGGGTCTTTCCGTCTAGCCGCGGGTACACTGCATCTTCACAGCGATTT